>CAXUCS010000147.1:0-678 GCA_964249365.1 uncultured Caulobacteraceae bacterium
CCACCCCGAACATCCACATCGGGATCATGGCGGGGAAGTTGAACGGCGTGATCCCGGCGACCACGCCGAGCGGCTGGCGCATGGAATAGACGTCGATGCCGGGCCCTGCGCCTTCCGTATACTCGCCCTTCAGCGCATGGGGGATGCCGCAGCAGAACTCGATCACCTCCAGCCCGCGCTGGATGTCGCCTTTGGAGTCGGCGACGACCTTGCCGTGCTCGCAGGAGAGCATCTCCGCCAGCTCGGCCATGCGGGCCTCCACCAGCCGCTTGAACTCGAACAGGACCCGGGCCCGGCGCTGGGGATTGGTATTCGCCCAGCCTTCCTGCGTGCGCAGCGCCACCTGCACGGCGGCGTCCAGCTCCTCGGCCGAGGCCAGCGCCACCTTCGCCTGCACCTCGCCGAGATTGGGATCGTAGACGTCGCTGAACCGGCCGGAGCGCCCTTCCACCGGCTTGCCGCCGATGAAGTGCTGGATCGTCCTCACGGCTGTCCTCCCCGTCGTTGGCCGGATCGCCTAGCATCCGGACGTGGGGAAATGAAGGCGGAGCGGAGAAGCGCCTGATCCTCCCGCCAGGCTCCGGCGGCGGCCCGGGAAGGCCGCCCCCGCCCCGCAGGGGTGAGGCCGCCCCCACCCTGGACCGCGCGCCCATAACCCCCCGGGCCCAGGGGGAGCTG
>CAXUCS010000147.1:688-6149 GCA_964249365.1 uncultured Caulobacteraceae bacterium
GGGTCTCTCCCCCCTGCCCCCCCCGCGGGGCGCGGGGGGCGCCCCTCCCCGCCCCCCCCCGACCGTCAGGGGTCAGGCCGCCGCGACCGTGGACGGCTCGACCTTCACGCCCGGGCCCATGGTGGAGCTGAGCGCGATCTTCTTGATGTACTGGCCCTTGGCGCCGGAGGGCTTGGAGCGGTTCAGCGCCTCGACCATGGCCCGCACGTTGGCGACCAGCGCCTCGTCGGTGAAGCTGACCTTGCCGACGCCGGCGTGCACGATGCCGGCCTTCTCGACCCGGAACTCCACCGCGCCGCCCTTGGCGTCCTTCACCGCCTGGCCGACGTTGGGCGTCACGGTGCCGACCTTGGGGTTCGGCATCAGGCCGCGCGGGCCCAGCACCTTACCGAGGCGCCCGACCAGCGCCATCATGTCCGGCGTGGCGATCACCCGGTCGAAATCGAGGAAGCCGCCCTGGACACGTTCCAGCAGGTCCTCCGCGCCCACGATGTCGGCGCCGGCGGCTTCCGCCTCCGCCGCCTTGCCCGCGCGGGCGAAGACGGCGACCCGCACCTCCTTGCCGGTGCCGGACGGCAGGTTGACCACGCCGCGGACCTGCTGGTCGGCGTGACGGGGGTCGACGCCGAGGTTGACGGCGATCTCGACGGACTCGTCGAACTTGGCCTTGGCGTTGGCCTTTACCGCGGCCACCGCCTCTTCGAGGGCGTGCAGCTTGTCGGCCTCCACGCTCCAGGCCTGGACCCGCTTGGCGAGCTTGGGTTCGTTGGTCTTGGCCATCGTCAGTCCACCACTTCCAGGCCCATGGAGCGCGCGGAGCCCTCGATGATCTTCGAGGCGGCGTCCAGATCGGCGGCGTTGAGGTCCTTCATCTTCTTCTCGGCGATGTCGCGCAGCTGCGAGCGCGTCACCCTGCCCACCACCTCCTTGCCGGGGTTCTTGGAGCCAGACTTCAGGTTGACGGCCTGTTTGATGAAATAGGTCGCCGGCGGGGTCTTGGTGATGAAGGTGAACGACTTGTCCTGGTAGACGGTGATGACGGTGGGGAGCGGCGTACCCTTCTCCATCTCGGCCGTGCGCGCGTTGAACTCCTTGCAGAAGCCCATGATGTTCACGCCGCGCTGGCCGAGCGCGGGACCGATCGGCGGCGAGGGCGTGGCGGAGCCGGCCTTCACCTGCAACTTGACGTAACCCAGTATCTTCTTCGCCATGATCTCCTCCTGGCTTGCGACGGGCCAGTGACCCGCCAGTGAGCCGTGGTCCGGGGTGACGCCCCTTCCACGGGTTTAACGGCCGAAGCCGCCTCTCAACCGTCATCCCGGCCGGAGCGAAGCGTAGAGCCGCGACCCAGTTCCACCGCGCGTGGGCTGGGTCCCGGATCGGCTACGCCGTCCGGGATGACGAGTTTTGGTTACCCCGCGCCCTTCTCCACCTGGCCGTATTCCAGCTCGACCGGCGTGGCGCGGCCGAAGATGGAGACGGTGACGCGCAGGCGCTGGCGGTCCTCGTCCACCTGCTCCACCGAACCGGAGAAGCTCTGGAACGGCCCGTCGGTGACCCGCACCGTCTCGCCGATGTCGAAGCGGATGGTGGGCTTGGGCCGCTCCACCCCCTCCTCCACCGCGCCGAGGATACGCTGCACCTCCTTCTCGGAGACGGGTGCGGGCTTGGACTGCGAGCCGAGGAAGCCGGTCACCTTGGGGGTGTTCTTGACGAGCACATAGGCCTCGTCGGAGAGCTCCATCTTCACCAGCACATAGCCGGGGAAGAACTTGCGCTCGGCGTTGATCTTACGGCCGCGCCGGATCTCCACCACGTCCTCAGTCGGCACCACGATCTCTGTGAACTGGTCCTCGATGCCCTGCTGACGGGCCTGGTCGCGGATCGCCTCGGCCACCTTCTTCTCGAAGTTGGAGTAGGCGTGGACGATGTACCACTTGTGGTGCGGGTTGGCCGTGCGGGCGGGCGTGGCGGTCTGGGTGTCGGTCATGGGTCCGTCAGCCCCCGCTCGCGAAGCGAAGGAACTGCTGCATCAGGAAGTTCATGGCCCCGTCGACGACGGAGAAGAAGATGGCGGTCAAGACCACCATGATCGCCACCATGACGGAGGTGATCCAGGTCTCGCGCCAGGGCGTCCAGGTGGTCTTGCGCCCCTCCACCTGCACCTCGCGCCAGAACTGCTGGGGGCTGGTGCGCGGCCGAGGCGCCGCCTCGACGGGACCCGACTTCACCGCGGCCACCGCAGGCGGCTTGGCGGACGGCGCACGGACGACCTTGGAGGCCGGCCTCTTCGCCGGGGTCTTCACGCCCTGATCTCTGGCCATCGGTGCGGCTCGCAAATCCTAAACGACAAGGGAGGCGGGAGGCCTCCATATAGCGCCACGTCGCCCGAACTATCAGCGCCGCAGCAGGGGTGGTGGGATGGCAGGAGTGGGGGGACTCGAACCCACGACCCTCGGTTTTGGAGACCGATGCTCTACCAGCTGAGCTACACTCCTAAGACCAGCCGGAGCGGCCTGGACCGCCCCGCCCCCGGCTCATGCCGAGCGCGCCGGACCCGGAGCTCGCCGCGCGCGGCCTTGAGCCGGAACCGGGGATGTACCAGCGGGGCGCCGGGGGCGCAACGGAGTTTGCAACCTCTCAGGGGAGCGCCAGTCCCGCCGCCTGCTCCACCCGCAGCGCCAGCGCCAGCGCTGCCAGCCCCTCTGCACCCGTGACCACCGGGCGCTGCGTGCGGCCGAGCACGCAGTCGACGAAGCCGGCCACGCTGGCGCCCAGCGGGTCGCGACCGGCCGGCGTGGCGGCGAAGTCTGCGTTCAAGGCGAAGCGCGTGCGGTTCTCGAACGCGGGAGCGAGGAAGTCGACCCGGACCTCGCCGGAAGCGTAGGCCAGGTCCATGGTGCGCCCGCGCGCCTCGGCCGTCCGCGAGGCCTCCAGCACGGCTTCCAGCCCGCTCCCGAACGTGATCCTGGCGCGGACCTCGTCGAAGTGGCCATCCGCGTCCACCGAGACCACGTCCTCGCCGGCGAGCCGCAGCGCCAGGTCGAGGTCGTGCACCATCAGGTCCAGGACGCAGGTCACGTCGCGCGAACGCGGGCTCGGCAGGCCGCGCCGGACGGAGCGGAGCCGCGTCGCCGCCTCCGGCGTGTCCAGGAGACCCATGGCGGCGAAGCTCACCCGCTCCTGGTGGCCGCAGGCCAGGGTCAGCCTCCGCCGGCCGGCCTCGCCCACCAGCGCCGCTGCAGCCTCCAGCGTGTTCGCCAGCGGCTTCTCCACATAGGCGTGACGCCCGGCGGCGAGCACCTGGATGGCGGCGGCCGCGTGCGTCCCGGCGGGGCTGGCGACGGTGACGACCTCGCAGGCGTCGATGAGCGCCTCCAGGCTCGGAAAGGCCGCCGCGCCCAGCTCGCCCGCCATGGCCCGGGCCCGCTCGAGATCGGGATCGTAGACGCCCGCCAAGTCGCAGTCCGGCAGGCTGGCGTATTTGCGGGCGTGGAAGCCGGCGAAGACGCCGGCGCCGACCACGCCGGCCTTGAGTCTCGGCATCGAGGCTTCCATCTGGTGCGGCCGCGTCTGTAGCCGCGTCGACGGGGCTTGTCGCCGGCGAGCGCGGCCTTCATCGGCGCGCGCGTTGGGGCTACAGACCCGCGACGCCGACCGCTGCCCGCCCCACCAGGACCCTTTCCCGTGACCCGCCTCTTCAACGCCTACGTCATGGTGGACTGGAGCGCCGCGGCGGCGCCCAAGACCGGGCGGGACTCCATCTGGATCGGCGTCCTGAAACGCGACATCCGCTTCCGTCCGACCTTCGAGACGTTCAACCCGCCGACCCGGGCCGCCGCGGAGAAACAGCTCCTGGACGTCATGGCGGACCTGCGGCGGCGGGGCGACCGATCGCTGGTGGGCTTCGACTTCTCGTTCGGCTATCCCGCGGGCACGGCCGAACGCCTGAAGCTGAAGACGCCGAGCTGGGATGCGCTCTGGACCTTCCTGGCGGCCAACGTCGTGGACAAGGCCGACAACGGCAACAACCGCTTCGCCGTCGCCTCCAAGATGAACCGTCTGATGACGGACGAGCCCTACCCGTTCTGGGGCGCCCCGCCCAAGGACGCCCAGCGCTGGCTGTCGTCCACCAAGCCGACCGTGCCCGCCGACTTCCCGCTCGCGGCGCTGCGCCGGACCGAGCAGGCGACGCAGGGGCAGGTCAAGGGCGGAGCCAAGAGCGTCTGGCAGCTGATGGGCACGGGCGCGGTGGGCGGCCAGACGCTGGTCGGCATCCCCGCCGTGCGCCGCTTCCTGGAGGCGATGGGCGACAAGGCGCTGCTCTGGCCGTTCGCCACCGGCTGGCGCGCGCTGACCCCGCTCGACGTCCACCCGGTCGAGGCGGTGGTGGCGGAGATTTACCCCGCCCTGGTCCCGGCCCGGGCGGAGCCGGGCGAGATCGTCGACCGGGCGCAGGTCAGGACGTTGTGCGAGCACTGGGCGCGGCTGGACGAACAGGGACGCCTCGGCGAGGCTTTCGCTCCGCCGCACGACGCCGACGAGGCTCTTCGCGAGATCGTCGAACGCGAGGAAGGCTGGATACTGGGCGCCTGACCCTGCCCACGGCCAGGGGCGAACCTGGCCTTAAGCTTGCAGGCGCAAGGGTCAGACGCCGATAGCCTGGACCCGCGCCGACATGAAACACCTCGCCCTCGCCGCCGCCCTGGCCTTGGCCGCCGCCCTGCCGGCGGCCGCCCAGAACGCCGTGGAGATCGGGCACGCGCGAGGCGGCGAGAGCTGCCCGCGCTGCAACCTGTTCCAGGCGGACCTTTCCAACCTGCAGCTCCGCGCCCGCTCCTTCGCCGGGGCGCGGCTGCGCCAGGCGGACCTGTCCACCGCCGAGATCACCCGTTCGAGCTTCGCCGGCTCGGATCTCCGCGACGTCAACGCCTATGGCGCCGTGCTCGGCGGATCCAATTTCGTTGGCGCCAACCTCGGCAACGCCAGCTTCGTGGGCGCCTATCTGCAGGGGGCGGACTTCCGCGGCGCCCATCTGGCCGGCGCCAACTTCTCCGGGGCGGAGATGGACCGGGCGGTCGGCCTCACCCAGGCCCAGCTCGCCCAGGCCTGCGGCGACACCGCCACCACCACGCCGCGGGGGTTGCGCATCCCGAACTGCCGCTGAACGGCTCCTCCTCGGTTACCGCGAATTAAGTGGCGCCGGGGCGCCCGCTCCCTCATCGGTGAGGATGAAGGACCCGATCTGCGGGCTCCGGAGTTCGAGATCATGGCCCGGGCCCGGCTGTTCTTGATGTCTGCTTTGGCGCTCCTGGGCGCCTCCGGCCTCGCCTGCGCGGGCGACAAGGACGTGGCCCGCCGCGTGGCGCTCGGCGGCTCCTGCCCGGGCTGCCAGTTCTCCGGCCGCCAGCTGGAGGGCGCCAGCTTCATCGGCGGCGACTTCACCCGCGCGGCGCTGGTG
>CAXUCS010000148.1:0-6147 GCA_964249365.1 uncultured Caulobacteraceae bacterium
CTGAGTTCGTCCAGATCCACCGCGCCTTCGCAGTCCACCTGCGGGCGGTCAGCCATGTCACGCGGTGTGACAACGAGACGGCTTCGGTCCACCTGAAGGGCCGCAGCGACGTGCTTCCAGTCAGCCGGAGCTATGTACACCTGTTCCGGCAGATGTGAGTTGCACCCACCATCCCACGGCCTACCGCTCCGGCGACCTCGCGCCCTAACCCGACATTGGCCTTCATCCAGCAAGGCGACATCCGATCGAGCTGCTGGAGCGGCTCCGACGGCAGCCAGGGCGTCGAAGCTGGTGGTGGGTCGGGCACATGGCTGCCGCCGCTAAGCAGACATGGTCGCCCGGCCAGTTCCGCTGCGCCAGCCGCAGACCTGCTATCCAGCATCGCCGTGCGCCATGGCTGGCCAATCCGAGTAGCCGACGGAGCCGCCGCCGTACCAGTAGCGCTTAGGCGCCTCGGCCAAAGGCGCGCCCGTGCGCAGGCGCTCGACGAGATCAGGGTTGGCGAGGAAGGGTCTGCCGAAGCTAAAAAGGTCTGCTTCACCCTTCGCGAGCGCCTCGGTCGCCAGCTCTAGGGTGTATTGGTTGTTCGCGATGTAGGCTCCGCTGAAGCGGCTCCGCAGCTCTGCGAAGCTCACCTCGTCCGGTACGTCTCGTGTCTGTTGAGTCACGCCTTCGATGTCATGGATGTAGAGCAGCCCGCGCTGGGACAGCGCGTCTACGTAGGCGCCGTAGGTCTTCATGACGTGGCTGTCGAGCGGGGTCTCGCCTGGAGCCGTGGTCGCGGGCGAAATGCGCACGCCGACACGGCCAGAGGCCCAAACCTCCAAGACGGCGTCTATCGCCGCTAACGGGAAGCGAAGGCGGTTCTCGATCGATCCTCCGTACTGGTCCGTCCTCTTGTTGGTACTGTCACGGATGAACTGCTCAAGCAGATAGTTGTTGGCCGAGTGGACCTCGACGCCATCGAACCCGGCTGACTTGGCGTTGGCGGCGGCCTTGCGATAGTCGTCGACGATGCCCGGGATCTCGTCCGTCGCCAGCGCCCTCGGCGTGACGTGATCCTTCATGCCTTCCTTGGTGAAGGCCTGGCCTACTGGCTTGATCGCCGACGGCGCGACGGGCGGTTGGCCGCCCTGGAGGTCGGGATGCGAGATGCGGCCAGTGTGCCAGAGCTGGAGGAAGATCGCGCCTTCCCGGGCATGGACCGCGTCCACGATCGATCGCCACGATGCGACCTGCGCCTCCGACCAGATGCCCGGAGTGAGAGCGTAGCCCACCGCCTGCCGTGAGATGTTGGTGGCCTCGCTCACGATCAGCCCGGCGGCTGCCCGTTGACCATAGTAATCGGCAGCGAATCCGGGCGGCACGCCATCGTCGTCTGATCGGCTGCGGGTGAGCGGAGCCATAACGATGCGGTTCTTGAGTTCGAGGTCTCCAATCTTCACGGGTGCAAGGACGTCGGAGCTCAGGGCTTGGGTCATGGTGATGTCGATCTGGTTTGTTGGGCGTGTGGCGGTCCTGCCGCGCCGAGAGAAGGCAAACCGTCTGGTGTCGTGACTTGATCCTTGGGGGACTGAAAAGCGCTCCTGATCGGAAAATACAGGAGGCTGCGTCGCGCCCCTTGCTGACTCTAGCTCTCGGCCAGAAGCACGACATTCAGCAGTCCTGGATGGTCGTCGGAGTCGCTACCGAGCAGCAGGAGCTGAAGGTCCAATGGCCTCAGTGCTTCCGCTGCAAAGCCAACACGGTGGACGACCCGGCCGTTAAAAGAGGCTCGGAACGGCGGATTAGAAGATGCGAACCGATCAGGATTGACGATGGGTCCTGGAGGGCTGGCGTTGGTAGTTCTGAGCGTTGAGGCTGCGTTATGAAGATGGCGGCCTGACTTTGGACCAAAGCCACGCACCTGCGGAGGAACGCGAGGTGCTGCCGGCGTGTTCGACCGGGGCTGTTTCAGAGATCCCGACGATGAAAGCCTTGCTTCTATTCGCCAGCGCGGCGGCGCTGGTGGCTGGACCGGCGCTTGCGCAGCAGGCGGGCCGGACCGCGCCGGCCAAGGATGCGCCGGCCCCCGACTACAGCCGGGGCGCTGTGCTCCAACCGGTCGGGGAGTTCCCGACTCAGCAGATCACCGGCGTGTCCGTGTCGCACTCCGGCCGCGTGTTCGTGAACCTGCCCCGCTGGACCGTGGACGTGCCGATCTCCGTCGGCGAGGTGAAGAACGGCAAGATCACGCCCTTCCCGAACGCGGGCTGGAACGGCTACCGCAACACCGGCGGCCTGAAGAATGAGCCGAAGGCGCAGTTCGTCTGCGTGCAGTCGATCGTAGTGGACCACCAGGATAATCTTTGGGTGCTCGATCCCGCCGCGCCCGGCCAGATGGGCCCGGTCAAGGACGGCCCCAAGCTCGTCAAGATCGACCTGAAGACCAATCAGGTCAGCCGCGTGGTGTCGCTTGACGAGAAGGCGGCGCCGCCCGGTTCCTACATGAACGACGTACGCTTCAGCCCGGACGATCGGTTCGCCTACATCTCCGACTCCGGAGCCAAGGGCGCGATCGTGGTGGTGGACCTCGGAAGCGGCCATGCCTGGCGCGTGCTCGACGGCGATCCGTCCACCCAGTACGACAAGGCTGTGATCGTCCACACGGACGGCCATGCGTTGCGCCGTCCGGACGGGCGCGAGCCGCAGTTCGCCGCCGACGGTGTCGCGCTCTCTCCCGACGGGCGGACCTTCTACTGGCAGGCTCTCACGGGCAAGACGCTTTACAGCGTACCGACCGTCGTCCTGCAGGACCCCGCCAAGGCGGCGGGCGCGAAGCCGACAACCGTGGCCACCACCCACCCCGCCGACGGGCTCTGGATCGACGCGGCCGGCCACCTCTACGTCACCAATCCCGAGACGAACGCGGTGGAGATGGCCGAGCGCCCCGGCGCGGCGCTGAAGACCCTCGTCAAGGACGACCGCCTGCGCTGGCCCGACACCTTCAGCCAAGGGCCGAACGGGGCGGTCTACGTCAGCGCGTCACACATCCAGGACAGCCCCTGGTTCAATCCGCAGGCCAAGACCACGCCATCCGCCCTGTTCAGGATCGCGCCGAAATAGGCGAGGGATTTGGCGACGCGAAGGGCCGACACACCTTCAACGTGGCAGGTTCGCCCCCGCCTTGGCGCAGGCGGCGGTGATCAGTCCGAAGAGGGCGTGCACCATCAGGTGCTTGCCGATGGTGGCGGGCTCTTGGCGCCACTCGGGGCCTTCACACGGAGCGCCGGCCCGCCGATGACGTGGGCCAGGAGGTAGAAGGCCGTCCCGAGCGCGAGGCCGCTCGTCACCACGGGGGCATCCTCATCGGTCAACGCCGCGTAGGCGAGGCCCACGGCCACTCCGAGCGCGAGGTGGCCGCCCTGGGTCCAGGCCTGCTCGCCCGCATCCGGCAGTGCATCTTCGGTCGGAGCGGCGAAGCCGGCCCGCCGGGCTGAAGCGCGTCCGAGCGCGATCAGCTCGGACGGCCCGCCTCCCTGACGTTCGCCGGCGATCATCATCGCCGAGACGCCAAGGCTCGCGATCAGGCTGCCGGCCACCGCGCCCGCGGTCCAGCCGAGCCTAGCCACGGGCGGCGCCCTTCAGGCTCGCCATGTCGATGACGTAGCGGAAGCGGACGTCGCCGCTCTTCACGTGCTTGTAGGCGTCGTTGACCTCCTCGATCGGGATCACCTGCACGTCCGGCGCGATGCCGTGCTCGGCGCAGAGGTCGAGCACCTCCTGCGTCTCCGCGATGCTGCCGATCAGGGAGCCCGCCAGGGTCTTGCGCCCCATGATGAGCTCCTGGTTGTCATAGCCGGGGATCTCGGCGAGCGCGCCCACCGCCACGTAAGTCCCGTCGCGCTTGAGGAGCGGCACGAAGGGCTCGACCTTGTGCTTCTCCGGGATGGTGGAGAGGATCAGGTCGAAGCTCTTCTCCAAAGCCTCCAGGCCCGACGTGTCGCTCTCGAGCACGGCCCTGGCGCCGAGCCTGGCCGCTTCATCCAGCTTCTCCTTGGTGCGGGTGAAGACCGTCACCTCTGCCCCCAAAGCCCTGGCGATCTTGACCGCCATGTCGCCGAGGCCGCCGAGACCCACCACGCCGACCTTGGAGCCTTCCTTCACGCCCCAGTGCTTCATCGGCGAGTAGGTCGTGACGCCGGCGCAGAGGATGGGGGCCGCCGCCTGCATCGGCAGGGCGGCCGGTACCTTCAGGACGAAGTCCTCCTTGACCACGATCACGTCGGAATAGCCGCCGTAGGTGTTGTCGCGACCATAGCTGTTCTTGCCGTCCGGCGCCTCCTTGGCCGGGATCATCGGCCCGTTGTAGGTGGCCAGGAAGCTGTTCGGCCCCTCGCAGTATTGCTCCTCGTGCTCGTGGCAGGAGGCGCAGGCCCGGCAGCTGTCGACCATGCAGCCGACGCCCACCAGGTCGCCGACCTTGTGGCGGGTCACCGCGGCACCGACCTCCGTTATCCGCCCGATGATCTCGTGGCCTGGCATGCAGGGGTAGACGGTGTTGCCCCAGTCGTTCTCCACCTGGTGGATGTCGGAGTGGCAGACGCCGCAGTAGAGCACCGCGATCTGCACCTCAGCGCCACCCGGCGCGTCGCGTTCGAAGGTGATCGGCTTCAGGTGGCTGTGGGAAGAGCTGGCCGCGTAGCCGGTGGCCTTGATCGTCATCGATACCTCTGCTGCGAGAAGGCGGTGTGTTCGGGAAGGGGAGCGGCGGCCTCCTCAGGCCGGCACCTCCTCCAGGCTCGCGGGATGGGCGGCGACCACGCCGTTCTCGCGCTGGCGGAAGTCCGACAGCGCCTGGTAGACCTGCAGCCGGGCGCGCATGACCGAGCCGAGCGGGCGGTGGGCGGCCAGGCTGTGGGCCGGCGAGAAGGTCAGCCGTTCGTCGAAATACTGCTGGCGCTCCGCGCTGTAGGCCTTCTGGGCCGGCAGGCGCACGACCGCCACCGTGCGGTAGGCGCTCTCGTCCACCGACCACTCCTTGGACGCGTCCTCGATCGGCTGGCTCTTGGCGTCGGTCCAGAGCTGGGCCCTGATCTCGAAGGTCACCTCGTTGAGGTCGAAGAAGCTGACGGCGGCGTGGCGGAAGCCGCTCTCGTCCTCGTGCGGGTCGAGCCGCCAGCGCTTCAGCGTCTCCTGGGCGTGGGATGCGGGGAAGGCGGCGAGTTTGGCTACGTAGTCGCCGTAACGCACCGGCGCCTGGCTGAAGTACGGCTCCGACAAGGGATGACTGAAGGGGTGGCCGAAGAAGTCTGCCTTGGGACTCTCCGCCCCGACCGCGTGCAGGAGCGCGTTGAAGCCCCGCATGGTAGCCGACACCGCGCTCTTCACGCCCTCCGGCATGCCGGCCGACTTGCCGATGGCCGAGCCGTCCTTCAGGAACCCCTTGGCCGTGCCCGACGGGAAGGTCGGGCCCGACGCAAAGACGAAGTCCTGGGTGTCGGTGGCGTGGCCAGGCAGTTTCTCGCCATCCACCCCGAACACCTTGATCGACATGCCGCGGTGGGTGGAGACGCGGTCACCCAGCGTCTCGCCAGGCCCTTGGGCGAAACGGACAGCTGTGGAATAGCGGCCCGGTTTGGCGAAGAGGCCCTGGGCCAGCTCGGCCGGCAGGTCGGCCAGGACCTCCAGCGTCCCGGTGACCAGCGCGCTGGACTTCGCGTGGCTGGCCCGCACGGCGTGGTGCTCGCGCTTCTCCACCGTCTGGCTCTGCTCGGTCATGCCCTTGATGATGCCGTCGATGGTGTGCTGCTCGTCGGCGTCGGACTGCTCGAGATCGGGGCTGTAGCGCAGGGGCGTGGCGGCCATGAGGTCGGCTCCAGGTGGAAGCATACTTGGGCCAACTCGACGACGGAGGACTTTGTTCGCCTACGATCGCAGGCGAACCGCAGCGACGGCTGGTCCCGACGCAAACGGGCCCCGCCATGCCTCCTCCTGGCCATCGCGGGCGCAGCAGGGTCAGAACGTCCGCACTCCGGGACGGCGGGCGCCGTGTTCTCGTCAGTCCAGGAGGTCGGGGGCGAAGGTGTAGAGGGCGTCCAGCACGACCACGGGCAGGACCAGCGCGGTGGCGGCGAGCGCCCGCGCCGGCGCGGGCGAGGACGGGGT
>CAXUCS010000149.1:0-490 GCA_964249365.1 uncultured Caulobacteraceae bacterium
GCCCGGGCCAGGGGGTCGGCCCGCTCGGTCACGGCGCCGTCCGCGCCGGCGACCTCGAACTTGTAGCGCTCGCCGGGTTTCAGCCGCGGCACGAACAGCTCCCACACCCCGGCCTCGTGGCGGAGCCGCATGGGGTGGCGACGCCCGTCCCAGGTATTGAAGTCGCCGATCACCGAAACGCGGCGCGCGTTCGGAGCCCAGACGGAGAAGGCCACGCCCTCCACGCCGTCCAGCACGGTCGGCTGCGCCCCGAACCGTTCCGCCAGCTTCCAGTGCGCGCCCTCGGCGAACAGGTGCAGGTCGAGTTCGCCCAGCACCAGGCCGAAGCTGTAGGGGTCCTCCGTCTCCTGCACGGCCCCGCCCCAGTCGATCCGGAGCCGATAGGGGACCGCCTCGGCGAGCCGCCCGGAGAAGAGGCCCGTGTCGCCCGCCGGCTGCAGGGTGGCGAGCGGCCGTCCGTCGTCGCGCGCCACCGCCTCCACCTCTCGGG
>CAXUCS010000149.1:500-6102 GCA_964249365.1 uncultured Caulobacteraceae bacterium
TTTGCCGAGCAGGTCGGCGCGCTGCTCGGGGGTGAGCGGCTGGAAGGTGCGCACCACCCTGCCCCCGCCCGCCGCGTCGTGCGGGCCAAGGAAGCCGAAGGGGTCGGTCAGCCGTCCTTCCAGGAGCTCGGCCGCGGCGGCCAGGGCCGGATCGTGGGCGCTCATCGCTCGGGCTCCTCCAGCAGGCGGTCGGCGATCTCGTGGAGGCCGTGGAGCGGGGTGGCGAGCCAGCCGGGACGGTTGGACGCCTCGTAGGCGACCTCATAGGCGGCCTTCTCCAGGAGGGCGAGGTCGAGCAGGTGCTCGTCCAGCCGCCCGCCCGCCTCCCAGTAGCCGGCCAGGAAGCGCTTGGCCGACACCTCGCGGAAGGTCTCCAGGAGGCCGAGCGCGCGCGCCTCCGCCCCGTCGGTGGCGTCGCTGAAGTTGGAGAGCGCCTGGGCGGCGGCGTAGTCGAAGGAGCGCAGCACGCCCGCCACGTCGCGGATCGGCAGGTCCTTGGCCCGGCGCGCGTCCAGCGGCTTGGCCGGTTCGCCCTCGAAGTCGATGATGGTCACGTCGCCCCCGGTGACCAGCACCTGGCCGAGGTGCAGGTCGCCGTGGATGCGGGTGCGAAGCCCGCCCTCCGCGCCCCGCGCGACCTCGTCGATGCGCTGAAGAAGCCGGTCGCGCCGCTCCAGCAGCCGCGCCGCCGCCGCCGCGCTCGCGCCCTCCAGCCCCTTGCGCCCGTCCAGGAGGTCGAGCGCGACGGCGAGCTGGGCCTTAATGCGGCCGCCCCAGGCCTGTGCGTCCTCCGCGCTCGCGGTCTCGGGCGCGAAGGCCCCGTCCTCGCTCGGCTCGGCCAGGAGCGCGTGCATCTGGGCCAGGCGCCGCCCGAGCTGGGTGGCGGTGGCGCAGTAGCCGTCGAAGGCGTCGAAGGCGTCGCTGGTGGACACGGCGTGGTCGTCCAGGGTGCGGGCGATGAAGTCCAGCGTCCAGGTCCAGCCGTCGCCCTGGTTGTGGACGAACCCCTGCAGGATCATCACCGTGCGCGCCTCGCCGTTGCGCGCCTCGCCGTTGCGCGGCGTGAAGGTGACCTCGCCGAGCAGGCTGGCGGTGGCCTCGAAGCCGCGCTCGGTCAGGTAGCGGGTCATCTCCGCTTCGGGATGCACGCCGGTCGTCAGCCTGCGGATCAGCTTGAGCACGGCCCGCTGGCCGATGATCACCGAGCTGTTGGACTGTTCGGCCGCCGGCCATTCCGGCTCCATGTCCGGCTGGAGGTCGAAGGCGCGGGTGGTGGTGAAGGCGAACGCGCCGTCCTCGGTCTCGACCCGGGCTTCTTCCTTCAGCCTCTCCACCACCACCCTGACGAAGTCGGGCGTGGCGAAACCGTCGGTGAGCAGGCCCACGTCGCGGCGGCGCCTCAGCCGCGACAGGGCGAGTTGGGGCGCGAAGGGGCCGCTCGGCTCGTCCTCGATCACCGTGCCGAGCGGCAGGGCGTAGAGCGACTTGCCCGATCTGGTCTCCACCTCCACCTCGGCCAGGAGCAGGCGCGGCGCCAGGAGCGCGGCGGAGGCGATGCGGGCGGAGAGGATGTCCTCGTCCTTGGCCTGGAACCAGCGGCGCTCGGCGATGTAGCCGGGCAGCACCTCGCTTTCCAGCACCGCGCGCGCCGGGCCGGCCAGGAGGTCGTTCATGCCGTGGCGCAGCACGATGGTGACGTGCTCGGGCGTCATCCCGGGCGAGGAGGTCGACCAGCTCGGCCCCTCGGCCGCCTCCACCAGCTGGAACCAGTAGAAGCCGTAGGGCGGCAGGGTCAGGAGGTAGGTCAAGGCTCCGATCGAGGGGAAGGGCGTGCGGGCGGTCAGCTCCAGCGGCGTCCTGCCCGCGAACTCCGACAGGTCGAGCTCCACCGCCTGGGCCGTGCGCGAGACGTTGGCGACGCACAGGATGGTGTCGCCGTCATGCTCGCGGAGGTAGGCCAGGATCTTGCGGTTGGCCGGGCGCAGGAAGCGCAGTTCGCCCCGCCCGAAGGCGTGGTGCTGGCGGCGCACGCCGAGCGCCCGCTTCACCCAGTTCAGCAGGGAGTGCGGGTCGCGGCTCTGCGCCTCCACATTGATGACCTGGAAGCCGTAGAGCGGGTCCATGATCGGCGGGAGGGTCAGCTCCGCCGGGTCGGCGCGGGAGAAGCCGCCGTTCCTGTCGATGGACCACTGCATGGGCGTCCTGACCCCGTCGCGGTCGCCGAGGTGGATGTTGTCGCCCATCCCGATCTCGTCGCCGTAGTAGAGCACGGGGGTGCCGGGCATGGTCAGGAGCAGGCTGTTCATCAGCTCCATGCGCCGCCGATCGCGCTGCATCAGCGGGCCGAGGCGCCGGCGGATGCCGAGATTGATGCGCGCCCGCTTGTCGGACGCATAGGTGTCCCAGAGGTAGTCGCGCTCCTTGTCGGTGACCATTTCGAGCGTCAGCTCGTCGTGGTTACGGAGGAAGATCGCCCACTGGCAACCGTCCGGCGGCTTGGGCGTCTGGCGCATGATGTCGGTGATCGGGAAGCGGTCCTCCTGGGCGATCGCCATGTACATGCGCGGCATCAGCGGGAAGTGGAACGCCATGTGGCATTCGTCGCCGTCGCCGAAATACTCCAGCGTGTCTTCAGGCCACTGGTTGGCCTCGGCCAGCAGCATGCGGCCGGGGTATTCCGCATCGACCGCCGCCCTGATCTTCTTGAGGACCTCGTGGGTCTCGGGCAGGTTCTCGTTGTTGGTGCCGTCGCGCTCGACGAGATAGGGGATGGCGTCGAGCCTGAGGCCGTCGATCCCGGCGTCGAGCCAGAAGCGCATCACCTCGATCACCCGCTCCAGCACCGCCGGGTTGTCGAAGTTCAGGTCCGGCTGGTGGGAGTAGAAGCGGTGCCAGTAGTAGGCCTCCGCCACCGGGTCCCAGGTCCAGTTCGACACCTCCGTGTCGAGGAAGATGATGCGGGTCTCCGGCCACTTCTCGTCGTTGTCCGACCAGACGTAGATGTCGCGCTCCGGCGAGCCCTTGGGCGCCCGCCGCGCCGCCTGGAACCAGGGGTGCTGGTCGGAGGTGTGGTTGATCACCAGTTCGGTGATCACCCGGATGCCGCGTGCATGGGCCGCCTCGATGAAGCGTCGCGCGTCCTCCAGCCCGCCGTACTCGGGATGAACCCCGTCGTAGTCGGCGATGTCGTAGCCGTCGTCGCGCCGGGGCGAGGGGTAGAAGGGGAGGAGCCAGATCGCCGTGACGCCGAGGTCGGCGACGTAGTCCAGCTTCTGAAGCAGACCCTCGAAGTCGCCGACGCCGTCGTTGTTGGCGTCGAAGAACGACTTCACGTGCAGCTGGTAGATGATCGCGTCCCTGTACCATTGCGGGTCGGTCGCGGAGAGGGTGGAGGTGTCGGTCATAGAGCTTTCGGCGGGACGCGGAGGGACCACAGGGCGTAGGGGGCGTTCTGATCGAGGCGGACGTGCTGGGTCTTGCCGGTCCAGGTGAAACGACTCTCCCGGACGAGGTCCTCCACCGGGACGACGGCGTCGTCCGGCAGGCCCCAGCGCCAGAGCGGCAGCTCGAAGGCGGTCTCCTGCACGCCGTGAGGGTCGAGGCTGATCGCGCCCACCACCACGTCGTCCAGTCCCGGCGTCGATTTGGCGAACACCAGGACATTGTCGTTCGGCGACGGCAGGAAGTCGATCCCGAGATGGGTCTGCAGCGCCGGGTGGCCCTTGCGGATGCGGTTCAGCCGTGTGATCTCGTCCACGATGTCGCCCGGGGCGCGCTCCGGCCGCACCCGGATCTCGTACTTCTCGGAGTCCTTGTACTCCTCCTTGCCCGGGCCGAGCGGCTCCCACTCGCAGAGCTCGAAGCCGGCATAGACGCCGAACAGGCCCGACAGGGTCGCGGCCAGCGCCGCGCGGATCAGGAAGCCGCCCCGCCCGGAGGTCTGGAGGAACACCGGGTTGATGTCGGGCGTGTTGACGAAGAAGTGCGGGCGGAAGAACTCCTTGGGCGCCGTAGTGGTCAGCTCCGTCAGGTAGTCGATGAACTCCGCCTTGGTGTTGCGCCAGGTGAAGTAGGTGTAGGACTGCGAGAA
Source organism: uncultured Caulobacteraceae bacterium (assembly GCA_964249365.1). Lineage (GTDB taxonomy): Bacteria > Pseudomonadota > Alphaproteobacteria > Caulobacterales > Caulobacteraceae > CAHJWH01. Next base: position 4,591 of record CAXUCS010000149.1, read on the forward strand.
GCCGACCTTGGCCAGCCGGTACATCACCTTGGGCCGGGTGAAGGCCTCGGCGAGGAAGACGGCGTCGGGGTAGACGGAGCGGACCTCGCCGATCATCCACTCCCAGAACGGCAGCGGCTTGGTGTGGGGGTTGTCGACCCGGAACAGCCGCACGCCTTCGCCCGCCCACATCAGGACGATGTCGCGGAGCTTCAGCCATAGGTCCGGGACGGCCTCGGCCTTGTAGAAGTCGACGTTGACGATGTCCTGGTACTTCTTGGGCGGGTTCTCGGCGTATTTGATCGTGCCGTCGGGCCGCCAGTCGAACCAGCCGGGACGGTCGCGGAGCCAGGGGTGGTCGGGCGAGCACTGCACCGCGAAGTCCAGCGCGACCTCCAGCCCCTGGTCGGCGGCGGCGCGCAGGAGCCGGCGGAAGTCCTCGAACGTGCCGAGCCGGGGGTGGATGGCGTCGTGGCCCCCCTCGGCCGAGCCGATCGCATAGGGGCTGCCGACGTCGTCCTCGGTGGGCGTCAGCGTGTTGTTCTTGCCCTTCATGTTCTTGCGCCCGATCGGGTGGATCGGCGGGAAGTAGACGACGTCGAAACCCATGGCGCGGACCTGCGGCAGGCGGGCTACCACGTCGTCGAAGGTGCCGTGGCGCTCCGGATCGTCGGTCTGGGAGCGGGGGAAGAGCTCGTACCAGCTGGCGAAGCGGGCCCCCAGCCGCTCGGCGTCGACGATCTGCGGCTCCGAACGCAGGCGGAAGGGCCGGTCGTCGGCCTGGCGCATCAGCCTCGCGAGCGGCTCGGCCAGCAACAGCTCGGCTCGGCTCGGCTCGTCCGGCGCGGCCTTCAGCCCGTCCAGCGCCTCGCGCAACGCCGTCTTAAGCGGCCCCTTCGAGCGCTTGCAGGCCGCCCGGATGATCTCCTGGCCCTCCTGCGCGTCCACCGGCTGGGCGACGCCGGCGTCGCGCTTCTTGCGATAGTCGCGGCGGAAGCCGGCGAAGACATCCAGCCACGCCTCCACCGCGAACTCGTGGCGGCCCAGGCGTCCAAGCGGGAAGCGGGCGCACCAGCGGTCGTTGACGCCTTCCTCCATCGGAACGGCGCGCCAGCCCGCCTGGTCTATGGCGCGCCACTGCAGTTCGGCCGAGAGCTGCTCGTGGCCGTCGCCGAAGATGTCGGCCTCCACCTCCACGCCCTCGCCCACCACGCGGCGGACGGGATAGCGACCGCCGTCCACCCGCGGGCTGATCCCCTCCACCACCAGCCTGGGCGCGGCGGCGGCGAGAAGGGCGGCGTCGGGGCCCGGGCTGGCGGTGACCGGCAGGCTGCGCCGGTCGAGGAGCAGGCGCACCTCGCCGGGCTCCAGCATCGCGAAGGGTTCGGCTCCGCCATCCAGTCGAACGAACGGCATGAACTCGGCCCCGGCGGCGCCGAGGATGTCCGGCAGGACCTCGGCCGGGGCGTCCGCGTCCGGGTTCGCCAGCACCAGCAGCGCGTCAAACCGGGCGTGCGCCGACAGCGCGATCGC
>CAXUCS010000150.1:0-6091 GCA_964249365.1 uncultured Caulobacteraceae bacterium
GTGCCAATAGTGGTTGCCGACCACGAAGACGTAGCCGGGCGGCGCAAGCCTGTCCGCCTCACTCGCGAGCGGGAGCCGATAGTCGTTCAGGTCGAGCGAATGCAGGCTGCGCACCCGCCGCACCTGCGGACCGAAGGCGAGCCGCCGCGTGAGCTGCCCGTCCGTCAGCAGGCTGGTGGCCGCGACGAAGTCCGCGTGTTCCGCCGTCCAGGCCCAGAGCTTGGCCACCTCCGGATCGTACAGGTGGCTGCAGTCCTGCGAGATGGTGTCCAGCATGAAGACGCCGAAGCTCGCCCCCTTGAGCGCCAGGCGCGCAAGGGCCCCCGGGTCATAGGGCTGGCCGACGCGGAAGATGGCCGCATAGGCCTCGGGCCCGTGGGGGTCGCGACGCACGACCCCCAGCCGGTCCATGCCGTGGAACGCGAAGGTGTCCTCCGCACAAAGGACATGGAGGTTGAAGCGCCCGCGCCACGGCTCGGCCGCCGCGGCGAGCAGCTGCAGCCCGGCCGTGAAGGTGCCGTTGTGGGCCGGCACGAAGCTGGAGAAGTCGAGCGCGATGTCCAGCCGGCCTTCCCCGTCGGGGAGGAGCGCGCCGAGCAGGACCTCGGCCCGCTGTTCGGCGGAGGTGAAATAGGCTCCGGTCAGGCCCGCATACTCGGGATAGCGCCGCAGCAGGACCTCGCGGTTGTCCCGCTCCAGCGCCTCTCCCTCGTGGTGCAGGCCGAAGGACGCGGAGCCCTCGTGCCAGACGAAGGCGTGGTTGGCGAGCGCGGCGCGGTAGCCTCGCCGTCCGGCCCGCATCGCGAGGTCGTTCTCCTCGTTGTAACCCCGGCCGTAGATTTCGTCGAAGCCGCCGAACTCGGCCAGCACCATCCATCGCATCAGCACGCAGAAGCCGTTGGCGGTGGGCGTATAGCTGAACCGGGGGAGCCGCGGGGCGAGCTGCGCCCAGGCCGCGCGGGCCGGCTGAGGCGGGAGATGGCGGAACCGCTCCTGGTAGGGCAGGGTGGCCAGCGTGGCGTTGTTGGAGCGCGGGTTGACGAAGCCGATCATGGGATCGGCCAGCGCGACCCGGGCCATCTCGCTGAGCGCCCCCGGCGTGATCACCGTGTCGGAGTTCAGGAGCACCAGGTCGTAGCCGCGCGCCACCGCCTCCGCGATGGCCTGGTTCGCCGTCCGGACGAAGCCCAGGTTTGCGGGGTTGACCTCGACGCGCAGCGGCAGCCGGCCACGAAGCTCGGCCAAGCCGGCGTCCAGCGCGGCGGCGAGGCCCGGGTCGTCCGGCGAGTCGTTGTAGAGCACCACCTCGGCCGCGAGCGAGACCAGTTCCTCCCGGCAGGCGGCGAGCGCGTCCAGCACCTGCCAGACCAGTTCGGGCCGGCGATAGAGGGGCACCGCGACCAGAAGGGGCCGGGCCCGAAGCCGCTCCTCCATGCAGGCGTCCAGCGCGGACGCCCCGGGCGCGGCCTCCTCGAAGGCCTGCTTTCGAAGCTGAGCCGGCGCGCCCGCGCTCATCCGTTCGTCAGGGGAAGCATCGGGGCGATCATGGCTCACCTATACGGAAAGCTGCGGGCGGCCTTGTCAATTCCAATCTCGCGAAACGTCGATTCCGCGGTATGGACGCAGCGATTTTTTCTGAGTTTTGATAAAAAGAGATGGCGCCTTTCGGCGCCTTGCGGCGTGGTGGTAACGCCCGAATGTCCAGCACGTGCGACGCCTCGGCCGCCGTCACCGAGATCAGCTGCTGCGTGCGGAACGGCTCGTACCGGGTCGAAGACGTGGGCCTAGATCTTCTGTCCGATGGCGGTGACGTACCTGGCGTTCACGACGCCCGGAGCGCCGCGCCGGCCGCTACGGAAGAGTGAAGCCCGCGACGGTGCACGATCAGTCTGAACTAGCGCCGTCCGTCTTAGAGACCTTCAGACTACGCCATATCAACTGCCGGCCTACTTCGGTCCGGCGTAAGCACTATCTTGCCTTGATGCCCGCCCTGCTCCAGGTATTGATGCGCTGCAGCCGCTTCGTCGAGGCGAAAAACCCGGTCGATCGGAGGACGCAGGCGCCCTTGATCGATCCAGGGCCAGACCGTGCGTTCGACCGCCGCGGCGAGGCGCGCCTTCTCGTCCGCATTCCGTCCCCGAAGTGTCGAGCCTGTCACGACCGCGCGTTTCGCCATGATCGCGAACACGGGCAAGGAGACGGTCGAACCGGCCTGAGCCGCGATGAACACGATTCTGCCTCCTGGCTTCAACGCCTCCAGGTCGCCGGCGAAATAGTCGCCGCCCATCATGTCCAGGATGACGTCGGCGCCGCCGGCCTCGCGCGCGACCGCACCGAAGTCGTCTGCAAGCACGTCGATCGCCACGTCGGCTCCAAGGCTCAAGGCCGCGGCGACTCTGTCCGCCCCTCTCGCGGTCGCGATCACCCTGGCGCCTGCGGCCTTGGCCATCTGGATCGCCGTCACGCCGATGCCGGAGTTGGCGCCGTGGACAAGCAGCGTCTCTCCGGCGACGAGCCGCCCGTCCTCGAACACGTTGGCGAACACCGTGAAGACCGTTTCGGGCAGGGCCGCGGCCTCCACCTCGCTCAGTCCAGCGGGGATCGGCAGGGCGTGTCGCGGATCGCAGGCGGCGTACTCCGCATAGCCGCCACCGCCCAGCAATGCGCAGACGCGATCACCCCCTCGCCAGCGACCCGCCGCGCGCGCGACGACGCCCGCCACCTCGAGCCCGAGCGTCGCCGACGCACCGGGCGGCGGCGGATACAGCCCCTGGCGCTGGAGAAGGTCGGGACGGTTCACCCCTGCCGCGCGCACCTCGATGAGGAGCTTGCCGGTCGCGTCCGGGACCGGGACACGGGCGGCCTTGAGCGCCGAGGCGGGGCCGCTCCCGCCTTCCACGACGATCGCGGCCATCCGGTCGTCCATGCTCATTGGGCGGCGCGGGCGGCGCGGTCGATCACGTCGGCGACCGCCTGGGGCTTCGAGATGTAGATCAAATGGCTGCCCTTGATGTCGGTCACCTGAGCACCGGAACGCTTGTACATCCAGCGTTCGAGCGCCGGGCTGATGGCGCGGTCCTCGGTCGCCACGATCGCATAGCTCCTCTTGTCATGCCACGCGGCGGAGGTGATCTTCTGCGTGAAGATGCTCGAACTGGTCGGCACCTGCGAGGCGGCGAGGAACGACGCCTCCGAGCCGGGAACGTCGCCGGCGACGTCACGGACGAACGCGGAAGGCTCGATGGTCACATAGCCATCCGCCGAGGCCCGAAGCGACGTGGGAAGCAACGACGACGGCATCGATGCATTCAGACCACCGACCGCCTCGCCGACATCGGGCTGGTACGCCGCCACATAGACCAGCGCCGCGACCTTGGGATCGCTTCCCGCCTCGGTGATCACCGCGCCGCCATAGCTGTGACCGACGAGGATCACGGGGCCGTCCTGCTGATCGAGCACACGCTTGGTGGCCGCGACGTCGGCATCGAGGCTGGTGAGCGGCTCCTGCACGACCGTCACCTTGTAGCCCTTGCGCACGAGGATGTCGTGCACCGCGCGCCAGCCCGATCCGTCCACCACCATGCCATGCGCAAGCACGATGTTCTTAGCCGCAGCCGCCGAAGCGGGAGCGGTAGTCGTGAAGCTGAGTCCGACGAGAGCCGCCGCGCCCAGCAGGGTAGGTGTGAGCTTCATGGGTGATTCCAATCCTTCGAGGCGTTCAGGCGAGCACGGGTTGGCCGGCTTCACGGCTCGTCGTGTAGCGCACTGCCGGGGCGCCGACGTGCGTGGCCGGGTCGAAGGCGTAGATGGCGCCAATGCCGGACGAAGCGCCGGTCACGACGGCGACAGGTCGGTAGATCGCATGAACTTATCCTCGGGTTCTTTAATAGTCATTACGACGTCGCAGGGTTGATCCGCGCCGTCAAGCATTGTTTAATGAGCATTATGGAAGGGGTGGCGAAGCGATCCGGGGGCAGGCCGCGCGGTTTCGACCGAGACGTTGCGTTGGACACTGCGATGCGGCTGTTCTGGCGGCACGGCTACGAAGGGGTGTCGTTCCAGCAGCTGACGGCGACGCTGGGCGTGGCGGCTCCCAGCCTCTACGCAGCGTTCGGCAACAAGGCGGCGCTGTATCGTGAGGCGCTCGACCGCTACGCCGCACTGCGCGGCGCGTCCGACCTGTCCTTCATGCGCGAGGACCTGACGCTCGTCGAAGCGACGACGCTGCTTCTCCACGGCACGGCCAACGGCCTCGCCGACCCCGGCGGGGAGATCGGCTGTATGCTCAACACCGGCATGATCGCGAGCCATCCCGACAATGCGGAGCTCGCCCGCGATGTCGCCGACCGGCGCACGGCGTTTCGAGAATTGCTCGCGACAAAGCTTCGAACGTGGCTGGACGCCGGTCGTGCCGGGCGCCTGGCCCGCTTCCTGACTGCTGTCATGCAGGGGATGGCCGTCAATGCTCGCGATGGGGCAAGCCTCGCCGAGCTTCTGGCCATCGCGGATGAAGCCGTCGCGGGCCGGGATCAGCAGCTGCGTTCCTGATCGAAGTCGAGGTCGATAAGATCGAGCCTCGGAGGTCACCAGCCAGGGTGGGAATGGCTTGGCTGATCGGAGCTTTCGGTGCGGGCGGCCCATTCGACGAGCCCTGCACCAGGTACGTTACGGCTCGATCGGCGGCCGGGGCGATCGGCGCTGACAGGGCGTTCGGTCGTTATCTGTTGATGTCGGTTGTCCCGTGCGGGGCTTAGTAAGTTCCTGGCTGGAAGGCTTCGTCTGGCCCCGGCGCTCAGTTGGTGAACTGGAGGCTGGCGTAGAAGGCGGACGAGCCGGCGCGGCTGGTGTCTTCCAGGCCTGGGCCGCCCGAGGCCATGAGCGCCCAGTGTCTGGTGAGCTGGTAGATGGCGCCGACGCCGAGGTTGGTGAGGGCGGGGCCGCCGGCGGTCTGGGGCGTCTGGTGGTAGACTTCGACCCCGAGGTTCAGCCGCTTGCTGAAGCTTCGGGTCAGGGCCCAGCCGACCAGGGCGTAACTCCTCTGGCCGGCGCCCGGGTTGATGTCGTAGCCGCCGCCGCCGAAGGTCGACCACTTGCCGAAGTCCTTCTGGAACCAAGCCGGCAGGAAGAGCGAGGCGTGGCCGGTGTGGAAGGCGCCTGCGCCCGTCGGCAGGTTCAGGGCGGGGAAGACGGCCACGTCGGGCGCCCAGCTTCCTTCGGCGGGGTGCAGGACGCGGTACTTGGCGGAGACCTGCACGTCGCCCCCGCCAGCGCGGAACGAGCGGGCGGCGTCAAAGTCTGCGGGAACATACAGGGTGAGCTGCAGGTTCGGCGCGCCGCCGTAGTTCAGCTCCAGGGCCGCCTGGCCCGCCGTCCCGCCCGGCGTGTTCGTCCCCGTGACCAGCGCGTAGTTCTCCCAGCCGCCGGTGCGGGTCGGCTCGGGGTCGTCGGTGACGTAGGGCGGCCCCGCCCAGGCGGGAGCGGCCAGCGCCAGGGCTACGGCCAGTGCGGCGAGGGCTGGCCTGTTCTCAGCCATCTGCTGGCGTCGCCGGCTTGCGGGCGGCGAGCGCGACCAGGACCACCACCGCTACGGCCAGGAGGGCGGACGAGGGTATCGTTCCGAGGTTGAGCCCGCCCGCCTTCAGCGGTTTGGTCAGGCTGTCGCCGAGCGTGGCGCCCAGCGGGCGGGTCAGCACGAAGGCGACCCAGAACAACAGCACTCGCGACGTCCGGGTAAAGAGGTACAGAGCGCCCACCCCGGCGATCAGGCCCCCGAACAGCAGCGCGCCCCCGCCATAACCGAGGCCGGTGTCGTCGGAGGTGAAGTCGCCGAGCGCGGTGCCCAGCGTGTTGGAGACCAGGATCGCCGCCCAGTAGAAGCTCTCCACCCGCCGGCCCGTCACGTGCTGGAACACGATACGCCCGAGCGTGAGCCGCCAGGCGACCAGGACGGCGGCCAGCGCGGTCAGGAGCAGGAGCGAGCCCCGGAGATAGCCGAGGTGGGCGCTGCGGTCCAGGAAGTCCGACAGCGTCGTCCCCGCCGTGGTGGTGGCCAGGATCACCGCCCAGTAGAGCCAGGGATGGTAGCGCCGCG
>CAXUCS010000151.1:0-6035 GCA_964249365.1 uncultured Caulobacteraceae bacterium
GCCGAAGCGGGCGCGGTCATCGCGGGCGAAGGCGCGCCCCGCCTCCCCGGCACGCTCTGCGTCGCCGCCTCGGACTACCCGTCCGCGCTGCAGGTGATGGCGCTCGATCTCGCTGGCGTGGAGGTGAGCGCCGGCTCGGCCTGCTCCTCCGGCAAGGTGAAGTCGAGCGGCGTGCTCGCAGCCATGGGGTACGGCGACCTCGCCGCGGGCGCTCTGCGCGCGTCGGGCGGCTGGTCGACGACGGAACAGAACTGGACCCGCTTCGCGGACGCATGGCTGGAGGCTCACGCCCGCCGCGTCGCCGGGCGGACGCGCGTGAAGGAGTACGCCTGATGGCGGTTCAACAGACGATCGACACGGTCAAGGCGCTGGAGGTCGACCGCTACGCCCACGGCTTCGTCACCGACATCGAGCAAGAGTTCGCGCCCAAGGGACTGGACGCCGACACCGTCCGCTTCATCTCGGGCAAGAAGGGCGAGCCGCAGTGGATGCTCGACTGGCGGCTGGACGCCTTCGAACGCTGGCAGACCATGGAGGAGCCGGACTGGGCCAAGATCGGCTATCCCCCGATCGACTACCAGAACCTCTACTACTACGCCGCGCCCAAGGGTAAGCCGCAGCTTGAGAGCCTGGACGAGGTCGATCCGGAAATCCTAGCCACCTACAACAAGCTCGGCATCCCGCTGCGTGAGCAGGAGGTGCTGGCTGGCGTGGTGAACAGCCCGCGCGTGGCGGTGGACGCGGTGTTCGACAGCGTCTCGGTCGCCACCACCTTCAAGGCCGAGCTCGCCAAGGCCGGCGTCATCTTCATGCCGATCAGCGAGGCGCTGAAGGAGCATGGCGAGCTGGTACGTAAGTACCTCGGTTCGGTGGTGCCGGTGTCGGACAACTATTTCGCCTGCCTGAACTCGGCGGTGTTCTCCGACGGCTCGTTCGTCTACGTGCCGCCGGGCGTGCGCTGCCCGATGGAGCTGTCGACCTATTTCCGCATCAATGCGGAGAACACCGGCCAGTTCGAGCGCACCCTGATCATCGCCGACAAGGGCAGCTACGTGTCGTACCTGGAAGGCTGCACCGCCCCCATGCGCGACGAGAACCAGCTGCATGCCGCAGTGGTGGAGCTGGTCGCGCTGGAGGACGCGGAGATCAAGTACTCCACCGTCCAGAACTGGTATCCGGGAGACGCGGAAGGCAAGGGCGGCATCTACAACTTCGTCACCAAGCGCGCCGACTGCCGCGAGGCGCGCGCCAAGGTCAGCTGGACCCAGGTTGAGACCGGCTCGGCGGTGACCTGGAAGTATCCGTCTTGCATCCTGCGCGGCGACGGCAGCTCCGGCGAGTTCTACTCCATCGCGGTGACCAACGGCCGCCAGCAGGCCGACACCGGCACCAAGATGATCCACCTGGGGCGAGACACCCGCTCGCGCATCATCTCCAAGGGCATTTCGGCGGGACGTTCCACCAACACCTACCGCGGCCTGGTCTCCTCGCACCGGCAGGCCAAGGGAGCCCGCAACTTCACCCAGTGCGACTCGCTCCTCATCGGCAAGGACTGCGCCGCCCACACCGTGCCTTATGTGGAGGCCAAGAACGCCTCGAGCGTCTTCGAGCACGAGGCCACCACCACCCGCCTCTCCGACGACCAGCTCTTCTACTGCCAGAGCCGCGGCCTCTCGACGGAAGAGGGCGTGGCGCTTCTGGTCAACGGCTTCGTCCGCGACGTCCTGCAGGAACTCCCCATGGAGTTCGCGGTGGAGGCGCAGAAGCTGGTGGCGGTGAGCCTGGAAGGCTCGGTCGGCTGAAATCTTGAAGAACGGTCAGATGCTCTCCATCGACAACCTCCACGTCTCCATCGAAGACACGCCCATCCTGCGTGGCCTCTCGCTCGAGGTGCCTGCGGGCGAGGTGCACGCGATCATGGGGCCGAACGGGGCGGGGAAGTCCACGCTCGGCTACACGGTCGCGGGGCGGGCGGGCTACGACGTCGCGAGCGGCTCCGTCATCATGGATGGCAAGGACCTCTTGGCCATGTCGCCGGACGCCCGCGCCGCCTGGGGCGTGTTCCTGTCCTTCCAGTACCCATTGGAGATACCGGGCGTGCCGGCGCTGACCTTTGTGCGCACCGCGCTGAACGCTCAGCGCAAGACCCGCGGCGAGCCGGAGATCGGGGCCCCGGAGTTCCTGAAGCGCGTGCGGGCTGAGGCGGCGCGGCTGAAGATGGACTTCGACATGCTGCGGCGGGGGCTGAACGTCGGCTTCTCCGGCGGCGAGAAGAAGCGGATGGAAATCCTGCAGATGGCGCTCCTGGAGCCGCGCCTCCTGATCCTGGACGAGACCGACTCCGGTCTCGACATCGACGCGCTCAGGATCGTGGCGGAGGGCGTGAACGCTATGCGCGCGCCCACCCGCTCCATGCTGGTGATCACTCACTACCAGCGCCTCCTCGACTACATCAAACCCGACCGGGTGCATGTGCTGGCCGCGGGGCGGATTGTGGCGTCGGGCGGCCCGGAGCTGGCGCTGCAGCTGGAGCGCGAGGGCTACGACAAGATCACGGCGGAGGCGGCGTGAGCGCGCCCTTCCGCATCGACTTCCGCGACGTCTCCACCTTCCCGACGCGGCGGGACGAGGCCTGGCGGTGGAGCGACCTCCGTCGCGCCCTGCCGTCTCCGGTCAAGGCCGCTCCCGAGCTCGTCCCGCCGTTCGCGCCCGGGCCTTTCCAGGGCCTCGCCGACGCCGAGACGGTGTTCGCCAACGGCGAGCTCCCCAGGGGTGGGCCGTTGGCGCGGCTGACGCTGGAGGGCGGGGTCCACCACCTGCGTTTCGTCAGCGACGCGGAGGATGCCGGCTGGCAGGCGGCGGCGGACATCGTGGTGCCGGCGGGCAAGCACGCCGTCCTCCTTGAGACCTACGAGGGACGCGGGCGCTACGCCGCCGGCGTGGTCGTGGCCCTGACGCTCGGCCGCGGCGCGTCGCTGGAGCGGATCGTGGTCCTGGACGAGCCGGCCGAGGCGGTCAGCCTGTCGGCGACCTCCGTCGGGCTTGCCGAAGGGGCGCGCCTGCGCCAGACGGTGATCCTGACCGGCGCCCGGCTGCAACGCCACGAGACCCAGGTCCTGCACCCCGGCCGCGGCGCCTTCGTCCGGCTGGACGGGGCCTACCTCCTGGATGGCCAGCGCCACGGCGACCTGACGAGCGTGGTGGTGCACGAGGGCGGCGGCGAGACCTCCCAGGTCTGCAGGGGCGTGGCGGCAGGCCGAGCCCGCGCCGTGTTCCAGGGCCGGATCGAGGTGAAGCGCGGCGCTGACGGGACCGATGCGCGCCTTCGTCACGATGCGCTCCTCCTCTCCGACACCGCGGAGGTGGCCGCAAAGCCGGAGCTGGAGATCTACGCCGACGACGTGGCCTGCGCGCACGGCAACACCGTGGGGGCGCTGGACGACGATAGCCTTTTCTACATCCGCTCCCGTGGTGTGCCGGAGGGCGAGGCGCGCGCGCTCCTGATGCAGGCCTTCCTCGGCGAGGTGGTGGAGCGGATCGAACACGAGGGTGCGCGCGAGGCGGTGGCCGCCTTCGTCGCCCAGCGCCTGGAGGCGCTTAAGTGATGGACGACGCCGCCTTCCACCCCCGGTTCGACGTTGACGCGATCCGCGCCGAGTTCCCGATCCTGTCCCGCCGGGTGAACGGGCGCCCACTCGTCTATCTCGACAGCGCCGCCTCCGCGCAGAAGGTGCAGCCGTGCATCGACGCCATGGTGGCCTCCATGACGGGCAGCTACGCCAACGTCCACCGCGGCCTGCACACCCTGGCGAACGAGACGACGGAGCTCTACGAGGCCGCGCGCGACAGCGTGGCGCGCTTCGTCAACGCGCCGTCGGCGCGCCAGGTGGTGTTCACCAAGGGGGCGACGGAGGCGACGAACTTGGTCGCCTCTTCGCTCGGCCATGCGCTGGAGGCCGGCGACGAGATCGTGATTTCGGAGCTGGAGCACCACGCCAACATCATCCCCTGGCACTTCCTGCGCGAGCGGAAGGGCGTCGTGCTCCGCTTCATGCCGGTCGGCGACGACGGCTCGATCGACCTCGACCGGGGGCTGGAGCTGATCGGGCCGAGGACGAAGATCGTCTCGCTCTGCCACATGTCCAACGTTACGGGCGCGGTGCTGGACCCCGCGCGCGCCATCGCGGCGGCCAGGGCGGTGGGCGCCTGGACGCTGCTGGACGGCTGCCAGGCGGTGGTGCACCAACCTGTCGACGTGCAGGCGCTCGGCTGCGACTTCTACGTCTTCTCCGGCCACAAGCTGTTCGGGCCGACGGGCATCGGCGCGCTGGTGGGCCGCGAGGCGGCGCTGCACCAGCTCGTTCCCTACCAGGGCGGGGGCGAGATGATCGGCACGGTGGCGATGGACGCCATCACCTACGCCGAACCGCCCCACCGCTTCGAAGCCGGCACGCCCGCGATCCTGGAGGCGATCGGCTGGGGCGCCGCGCTCGACTGGCTGATGCGCCAGGACCGCACGGCCATCGCCGCCCACGAGCACGCCCTGTACGAACGGACGGTCGAGCGGCTTTCCGGCTATAACTGGCTGCGCATCCTCGGCGACAGTCCGGACAAGGGCGCGATCCTGAGCTTCGAGGTCGCGGGCGCCCACGCCCACGACGTGGCCCAGCTGCTGGACCGATACGGCGTGGCGGTTCGCGCGGGCACGCACTGCGCAGAGCCCCTGATGCGCCGCTTCGGCGTGACGTCGAGTGCGCGGGCCTCCTTCGCCCTATATAACACATTGGAGGAGGCTGACGCCTTCGCCGACGCCCTGGTCAAAGCGCAAAGCTTCTTCTCTTGACGGGTTTCTTCAGCTGATGGACGACCTCGCCTTCGATCCCCACGCCCCGGCGCCGCCCGTCCGCGATCTGCTGGACCTCGGCGCGACCGCTCCCTCCGTGAACGAGGCCGAGGAGTCCGCCCTGCCGCAGGAGGAGCTGGACCGCCTGACGGACGCGCTGGTCGCCCAGCTGAAGACCGTCTACGACCCAGAAATCCCCGTCGACATCTATGAGCTCGGCCTGATCTACAAGGTAGATGTGTCGGACGAGCGCGACGTCCTGGTGGAGATGACCCTCACCGCTCCGGGCTGCCCCGTGGCCGGCGACATGCCGGGCTGGGTGCAGGACGCGATCGAGAAGATCGACGGGGTGCGCGCCTGCAAGGTGGAGCTGACCTTCGATCCGCCTTGGGACCCCTCGCGCATGAGCGACGAGGCCAAGCTCCAGCTGAACATGTTCTAAAGGCGGATGAGCCCATGACCGACATCGCCGTCGCCACCCGTCCCCGCCGCCCACGCCCTAAGGTCGTGACCCTCACCGAGCGCGCGGCCGCGCGGGTGCGCGCCATACTGGAGCGGGGCGACAGGCCCTATGTCGGCCTTCGGGTCGGCGTGAAGAACGGCGGATGCGCGGGCTCTGAGTACCTCTTCGAGTATGCCGAGGCCGCGAGCCCGCTGGACGAGGTGGTGGAGGACAAGGGCGTGCGCATCCTGGTCGATCCCAAGGCCGTGCTGTTCCTGATCGGCACGGAGATCGACTACGAGACCAGCCGTCTGTCGTCCAAGTTCACCTTCAACAACCCCAACCAGACCGACGCCTGCGGCTGCGGCGAGAGCGTGACGCTGCAGCCGGCCGTGTTCGAGTAGGCCGCTTCCGCCTCAGTGCGGCAGCCCCCGCGCGGCGAGTTCGCGGCGGACCTCCGTCGCGCGGGCGGCGACGGGGTAGATGATCACCTGGTACTGGATGCCCGTGCGGTCGAAGCTGTCGCTCGCCGCACGTATGCCGGCCGAAGCCCTGAGAAGCGCGCGCGAGCCGTGCAGGTCGTGTGACAGGACGAGCAGGCTCAAGGCCGCCGCGACCAGCCGCCCGCGCCAGGGCGAGGCGAAGGCCGCGTCCAGCGGCCGGGCCAGCGCCAGCAGCGTGCCGAGCTGCAGCAGCACGGCGAAGGGCGTGTAGCGCGTCGGCACCACGGGCGCGGGCATCTCGTCCACG
>CAXUCS010000152.1:0-6014 GCA_964249365.1 uncultured Caulobacteraceae bacterium
ACTATGTGACGGCCGCGCCCGCCGATACCGCGGGCAGGCGGTGAGCTGGGACGGGGTCAACGAGCCGGTGCAGCCGGACGGCTCGGGCCTGCGGGACTGCCTCTGGAGCCGCAACCTCGGCGGCGAGGCCTATCTCGACCAGGCCTTCCACTGGGCCCGCGCCGCCGATCCCACGGCCGTGCTGGTGCTGAACGACTTCGACCTGGAGCGGAGCGGGCCCAAGCGGCGCGCCTTCCTGCGGCTGGCCGAGCGGCTGCTCCACCGCGGCGCGCCGCTCGGCGCGCTCGGCACGCAGCACCACCTGGACATGGGGACCGACCCGGCCCTGATCCGCCCGGCCCTGCGCGACCTGGCGAGCCTCGGGCTGCCGGTCCGGGTCTCGGAGCTGGACTGCTCCACCACCGAAGGGGCGGGCCTCCTCCCGCCCGCTGCGCGGCTGGCTCGCCAGGGCCGCCTCTACCGCGAGGTGGCGGAGGCCTTCCTGGAGCTGCCGGCGCACCAGCGGCTGGCCTTCTGCGTCTGGGGGCTGGACGACCGCCGCTCCTGGCTGCGCTACCGGGCGGGCGGCGCGGACGCCGACGACCGGCCCTGCCCGTTCGACGATGCGGATGCGCCCAAGCCCGCCTTCCGGGCGCTGGTCGACGCCTTCGCCCGCGGCTGAGCCGCCGCTCCCCGGCTTAACCGCGCCGCAAGCGGGGCGGGGCTATACCCCGCACGCCCCGCGCGAGACCGTCATGGGCCTCTTCCAAGCCCTGCAGGACCACGACAATCCCCGGTCGCTGGCCATGCGCTTCCGTCGCGCGCGGGCCTTCCGCGTCGTGGAGCTGATCAGCGCCATCCACGCCGAGCGCGGCGCCGTCCGCATCCTGGACCTCGGCGGCGAGCCCGGCTACTGGCGGCTCTACGACCGGGGCTTCCTCCAGTCCAAGGCGGTGGCGATCCACCTGGTCAACGCCTCGCCCCAGGCGGTCGACGACCCGCTCTTCACCGCCGCGGTCGGGGACGCCTGCGCGCTGCCGGAGATCGAGGCTGGGCGCTTCGACCTCGTCCATTCCAACTCGGTGGTGGAGCACGTGGGCGACTGGGTCCGCGTGGAGGCCTTCGCCGCGGAGGTGCGCCGGCTTGCCCCGCGCTACTACGTCCAGACGCCCTACTACTGGTTCCCCGTCGAGCCTCACTTCTCCGCGCCCTTCTTCCACTGGCGCTCCGAGCAGGCGCGCGCCCGCGCGATGCTCAAGCGCCGCCACGGCTGGTGCGAGCGGGCGCGCGACATGGGCGAGGCCATGCGCACCGTCCAGCATGCCCGCCTCCTCGACAAAGCCCAGTTCCGCTGGCTCTTCCCCGACGCCCGCCACGTGGACGAGCGGGTGGCCGGCCTGACCAAGTCGCTGATCGCGATCCGGGGGTGACGCGCGCGGAATACGGTGCGACATCTGGCCCAACCTGGGCGGCTGGACAGGAGGGTCTGACAAGCCGGACATCGAGCGGGGGGACCTCGCCATGCCGATCGCCAGATGCGCCGCGTTCAGCGTCGCCGCCGCTCTTGCTCTTGGCGCCGTCGCGCGCGCCGCTCCGCCCGCAGCGACATCGCAGCCGGCGCTCGACCTGCCGCTTGAAGGTCAGCTGGATACCGCCGCGCTGGACAGTACGCCCGGCAACGACGACCTCGCGCGCGAGTATCCCCCGCTAGCCAATCTCCTTCAGCTTGGCGGCTCGGCCACCATGACCTGCAAGGTGCTGGCGAGCGGCCGGCTGGATCAGTGCCAGATCGTCAGTGAGACGCCTGCGGGTATGGGGTTTGGAGCGGCCACTCTGCGGACGGCGCCCTTCTTCCACGCTCACGCGACCGCTCCAGACGCGCAGATCATCATCCCGATGCGCTGGCAATCGAGTGTTTCGGATGCCTCTCCGACGCTGTCCCCGCCTGCACCAGAGCCGCTAGCCTCGCCCGCGTCACTAGATTTGGCGCGCCGCATCATGCAGGACGAAGACTTCGCTGGACGCGCGCAGAAGAGGTGGCGATCTTACATCGACCAGTACGCCACCAGAGTGTCGGACGCGGAGGATATCAAGAACGGGCAGGCGGTCCTGGACGCCCTTCGACAGGGCGCCTCCGAGGTGGCGTCGGCGGAAGCCGACCATGTCGCCCATGTCCTGGCCTCACAGATGGATCGGGCCCAACTCGCAGAAACCGCGACCTTCTTGGAAAGCCCGGCTGGACACGCCTACCTAAAAGCGGGAATTGATGCGGCTGAGACGCCGCCAGCCGATGCCATGAAACGGCTCACCGACGCCGCTCGCACCCATCTTTGCGGTTCGCCAGTCTGTAGCTACGCGCGGCCGCAGCCCGTCGCAACTGCCGCACCCTGAGGCTGCCTGGCCTGTGGCGCTTCAATGCTGCAAGCCCCAGGACGCGAAGCGGTCCGCAACCTTAGGATCGGCCCGGCGGGCGGCGGCCTGGTCGTCCGCTGCGGCCGTGGTGCGGCCGAGCCTCGCCTCAGCCAGGGCGCGGCCGTATAACGAGGTAGGCATCGAAGGGGTGAGCTTCAGCGCCGCATCATAGTCGCTGAGCGGCTGGAGGAGCTGAACGGCAGCACGCCCGAGCCGTCCAGCATCAGGGTGGCCTGCATCGTCTGCGGGTCGTAGCTGAAACCGACCTTGTCCGGCTGGACCCAGCTGCGTTCGGAGGTCAGCGCCTGGCGCAGAACGCGGTCCCCGTCCACCTGGCTAAGCTGGCGCATGGCGAAGCTGAAGGCCAACGCAGCCTCGCTGCGCATCACGACCTCCTCGTGCACCCTGGCCGGCCGATCGATGCCGGCCCGAGCGTCCACCTTCACCAGGGTGTCGACGTAAGGCAGCGTCGGCGGCTCGGGCGCGACCGGCTCAAGCCCAGCGCCATCCGGCCGGAGTGGAAGTACCCAATGGTAGTTCGGCGTCGGGATGACGTCGAGGTTCTCGTCACCGATGCGGGTGCCATCGAGCCAATAGCTGCGGCCGCCGATCCGGGCCCGGATCAGGACGTGGTCGAACGACAGGGTGGGGAGCTCCCTGTCCACGGCCTCGCCCGCGACGGTGTTGACCAACACCGGCTCCGCCTCCACGCCGAGGCCGCGGAGCAGCGCCAGAAGGAGGACGGTCTTGCCCTTGCAATCCCCAAACCGTCGCGTCCAGGTCAGGTCCGCGGGCGCAGGTGTCAGTCCGCCTGCGTCGAGGCCGACGAAGAGGTAGCGGGTCTGGCTCTCCACGAGCTTGAGGGCGAGGAGCGCGCGCATTTTCAGGTCGGGACTCGCAGCGCGAATGCGCGAGACCTCCGCCTGGAGCGGTGAGGTCGCCGACAGTTGTGCGGCCTTGTCGTAGAGCGGATAAGACGTGGCGGACACGTCCCGCCAATCCTTAAAATCCGATACGGACACGACCCCCAAGAGCCTATCGTAAACGGCGGCGCCTTTCGGCGGCTCCGGGCTGACCGCATCGACTTGGTCCAGGACCACTTCGGTGCGGCCCGCACGCGTCACGGGCGCCAGGGCTGGGAGGTCGTCGGTCTTCCAGACGTGGAAGGCGCGCGCCTCCGGCCAACTCGCGGAGATCACCAGCCGGCCGATCACGCCGGCGTGCGCGGCGAAGCCCCCGCCCATGGAGTGACCAGCCAGGGCGGGCTCGTCACGGATGATCGTCATGGAAACGTCCAGTACGTCCCCGACCTGCAGGCCTTCGGGCTGCAGGGTGGCGGTGAGCTGACCATCGATCATGGCCGCTTCCAGATTGGTCTCGCGCCGCAGGACGGTGAACCTGCGCCCTTCCGCCAGAAGGTCAATGGCCTTGCCGGCCCGCAGGATGCGGGCGTTATGGATGATCAGCCGGTCGGTCAGCGGGTTCCAGACCTGTAGCAAGATGGCGGCCTGTTGCAGGCCTTCAGGAGCGTTGATGCGGATCGCACGCTCGCTGAACACCTCGTCGTCCCCAGGCGCCAAGTGGTTCTGTAAGGTGAGAAGGAGCACGTCTGCCGCCGCCCCGCTCCGCTTCATGTCGAGCGGGATCGCAATCGGCTTCACCCAGGCCGCCGGTGGCTGGTAGAGCGGCTGGTCCGCCGCGTGCGCCGTCGCGCCGGCCCCGAGCGCAAGCGCCAGAGCGCAACCTGATACCCTGATCATAGCTCCCCCGAGCCTGTCCCTGACGCAACGATAGCGCTCAGGCGGAGCTTGGCAACCGCGCGGGGCGGCGCAGGTGACAGCGCCCCGTCTCCGCCCTAGTCAGGCGCCCATGCCCTCCATCGATCCCGCCGCGGAGGCCGCCCGCAGGCGGACCTTCGCCATCATCTCGCATCCGGACGCCGGCAAGACCACGCTGACCGAGCACATCCTGCTCGCGGGCGGGGCCATCCATGCCGCCGGGGCGGTCCGGGCGCGGGGCGAGCAGCGGCGCACCCGGTCGGACTGGATGAAGATCGAGCGGGAGCGGGGCATCTCCGTCTCCGCTTCGGTCATGACCTTCGAGCACGCGGGCCTGCTCTTCAACCTTCTGGACACGCCCGGCCACGAGGACTTCAGCGAGGACACCTACCGGACCTTAACCGCCGCCGACTGCGCGGTCATGGTGCTGGACGCGGCCAAGGGGATCGAGCCGCAGACGCTGAAGCTGTTCGAGGTCTGCCGGCTTCGCGACATCCCCATCGTCACCTTCATCAACAAGATGGACCGGGAGGCGCTGGACCCCTTCGCGCTCCTGGACGAGATCGGGTCCAAGCTCGCGCTAGACCCCGCGCCGCTCTACTGGCCGGCGGGGTCGGGAAACCGGTTCAAGGGCATGATCGACCTCCAGGGCGAGCGCTTCCTCCCCTATGTGAAAGGGTCGGACGACCCGGAGGACCGCGTCCCCGTCGCACTGCAATCCAATTCCATCACTCGCCTGCTGGAACCACAGGACCTGGAGGAGGCGCAGGAAGGCGCGCTCCTGGTGCAGGAGGCCTCCAAGCCCTTCGACCCGCGATCCTTCCTGGAAGGACACATGACGCCCGTCGTGTTCGGCTCGGCGCTGCGTCATTTCGGGGTGGAGCAGCTCCTGGCCGCGCTGACCGCCCATGCGCCGCCGCCGGAGGCGCGGGAGGCGCAGAGGGCGGGCGCCCCGATCAAAGTGAAACCCGGCGACGGCGAGGTGTCCGGCTTCGTGTTCAAGATCCAGGCGAACATGGACCCCAACCACCGTGACCGCATCGCCTTCGTGAAGCTGTGCTCCGGCCGGTTCTCGCGGGGGATGCGGCTGAAGGTGCAGAACACCGGCCGCCAGATGAGCGTGCACAACCCCATCCTCTTCCTGGCCAGCGAGCGGGAGCTGGCCGAAGAGGCGTTCGCGGGCGACGTGCTCGGCATCCCCAACCACGGCGTGCTCAGGGTCGGCGACAGCCTGTCGGAGACGGGCGCGCTCCGCTACGCCGGCCTGCCGAACTTCGCCCCGGAGATCCTGCAGCGGGTGCGGGTGAAGGACCCGCTCAAGGCCAAGCACCTGAAGAAGGCGCTCGAAGGCCTGGCGGAGGAGGGCGTGACCCAGCTGTTCCGCCCCGAGCTCGGCGCCGACTTCATCGTGGGCGCAGTCGGTCCTCTGCAGTTCGAGGTCATGGCGGACCGGCTGAAGAACGAATACGGGCTGGAGGTGATCTTCGAGCCCTCCCCTTACGCCGAGGCGCGCTGGATCACCGGGGCCAAGGCCGAACTGGACGATTTCGCGGGCAAGCACCGCCCCGCCATGGCCCGCGACATCGACGAGGAGGCGGTGTTCCTCGCCAAGTCGGCCTGGGAGATCGGCTATGTCGCCGAACGCTATCCCAAGGTCGGCTTCCAGCGGACCAAGGAGCGGGGATGACCTCCCTCCCTCCCGACCAGGGAAGGGTCGTGCGGGCGGTCCCGGCCTTGCTCCCAGCCTGACGCCCTCCGCCCGGACGTGCCGGGCTGGGACGGCGGAGTATCTCTCATGGGCCTCAGTCGGATCGCCGGCGGCTTGCGGGGGGAACGGCGACGGGG
>CAXUCS010000153.1:0-6010 GCA_964249365.1 uncultured Caulobacteraceae bacterium
GCTGACGATCACGCCCACGTTCTCCTGGCCCCACTCCGTCCAGTTGATGCGCGCGCTGAAGATGGTCACCACCTGCGTGCCGCGGAGCGAGGCCAGGTGCTTGGGCCCGGAGTCGTTGCCCACCATCACGGTCGCGAACGAAAGCAGCGCGTCGAAGTGGTCGAACGGCAGCCGGCGGTCCAGGAAGACGAAGCGCGGGTCGGCGAGCAGCTCCGGCGGCAGGCGGTCGCGGGCGCCCGCCTCCTCCGTCACCGCCACGATCCTGAAGTCGGTGCGGTCGAGCAGCATGCGGGCGAGTTCGGGATGGTAGGGCCAGCGGCTGAAGCCGATGCGCGCGCCCAGGTGCAGGAGGATGAAGCGGTCTTGCGGACCGACGCCGTAGGTTTGGAGCAGGTCGCGCGACAGGTCCTCGCGGCGCTCGATGGGAGCGGAGGCGCCCAGGACGGTCCCGAGCGCCTCCACCAGCGCCAGCACCTTGGTGGAGTGGGGCGTCATGTCGTGGCCGGTCCAGCGGTCGTGGGTGTTGAAGATGAAGTGCGAGGACAGGAACGGCCACTCCTCCCCCCCGACCCCGTAGAGGAAGCGGGCGCCGCTGAGGCGCAGGAGGTCGCGCGATATGCCCGCGCGCGCCAGGTCGATGGCGATGTCGAAGCCGTAGGGCTCCAGCCTGCGCCGCAGCGCTTCCTGCTGGTCCAGCGGCATGACGCGGCGGCGCTCGATCAGGACGTCAGGGAAATCGATGGTGACGATCTCGTCGAAGAGGTCCCGAAGGGTGCGCGCCAGCTCGGCGTTGGCCGGGGTCATGACCCCCACGATGCGGGCGTCGGGCACGAGCTGGCGCAGCCGCCGCATGGCGGGGATGGAGGCCACCATGTCGCCGAGCTGGTCCGTGCGCATCACCAGCACGTTGCGGACCCCGTCGGGGAACAGGGCGCGGCGGGCCTCGTGCACCTGGCTCGGCCGCGAGCGGACCCGCGCGTCCAGCGAGCGGGCGTCGCCTTCCCCCGGCGAAATGAGGTAGTCGGAGTCCGGGTAGAGCGCCTCCGGCGCCGGCGGCGCGATCACCACCCGGTCGTGCCAGGAGCGCGTGTCCTCCTCCGCGTCCACGAAGCGGAGCTCGATCGCGTGCAGGCCCGGGGTGAACTGCGAGACGTCGATCCAGTGGTTGTAGACGTACTTGCGGATGCGGCGGCTGTCCTCCTCATGGACGAGCGGGTAGCCGCCCTGCAGAGGCCCGCGGAACAGCTGGATGCCGTTGACCAGCATCCGCACCTCCAGCACGGGCTCCTCCGACAGGACGAAGCCATGCACGGCCTCCACGCCGCGCAGCGTGCGCCGCACGCCCCAGAAGCCCTCCTCGCGCCGGCCTAGCCGACGCACCTCTATGTGCTCTGCGTGGCGGACCTGCATGTCTTCCGGTCGCCGGGGGACGAGCTTGGGGACCAACCGGTCGACCTCCGCGGCCGTCCAGCCCGCCAGCATGTCGCGATGGGGTCCCTTGGCGACGTGGGTGCTGGTGGGATCGCTGTCGGCCGGCTCGTCGAAGGACTGGCCGCGCCGGTCCCTGAGGAAGCGTTCCAGCGTCTCCCGGGCGTCCGTCCAGCCGGGCTGGAGCTGCACCGCCCGTTCGTATTGCGCCTGGGCCTGCGGGACGCGGCCGGACACGTTGTAGAAATGTCCGAGCTGCAGGGCGAGGTCCGCGTCGTCCGGCCGCAAGTCGAGCGCCTGGAGGTAGTGCGCCTCGGCCGCGGCGAGCTGGCCTGCCTCCTTGAGCATGTGACCGCACTGGATGTGGAGGCCGGGGTCCTGTGGGGCGATCTGGAGGGCTTCTTCATAAAGCGCAGCCGCCGTATCGAACCGGCTCGTGCTGCTTGCGGCATCCGCCCGCTGGACCAGCAGCACCAGCAGCTCCCGACGCGGATCGGACCTCAGGCGGCGAAGGACCCTCAGCGCCCTGCGCATCGATCCTCTTCGCGTTTCTCGCGCCTGTGGACCGTCCTCATCAACGCGACTCGCTCCACCAGGGGGCGTGCGAGCCCGGACCTTTACGGATGCATGAGGGCGCAGACGAACTGCAAGCCGCCCTCGATCTGATCATAGGTTTATTTAACCTCATTTTGCCCTGCTCGCAGAAGCCGATCAAGGGCCTGGACGCCGACGCCTGCGGAATGAGGAGCATCGAGGTCGCCACCCATCGATGGGGTTCACGTCAGCCCGTTTCCGCGGCTGGCTCCGCGCCCGCGTTCCGTTCGAACTCCAGGATGTCGCCGGGCTGGCAGTCGAGATAGTCGCAGATCGCCTCCAGGGTGGAGAAGCGCAGGCCCTTCACCTTGCCGGATTTAAGCAGCGACAGGTTGGCCTCGGTGATGCCGACCGCCTGCGCCAGCGCCTTGGAGCGCACCTTGCGGCGCGCCAGCATCACGTCCAGCCGCACGATGATCGGCATCAGACGAACCCCCGGCTGTCATCCTCGATCTCTCTCCCGAGCGTCATCACCGCGGCGACCACGAACAGCAGCAGGCCCAGCACCGCCTCCTGCAGGCTGCCGAGGTGCGCCCAGCGCCGGTCCACCTCCAGCCCCGTCGCCGCCAGCGCGAGGTGGCAGAGGAGGGGCGAGACGCCGTCCACCACCAGCCATGCGCCCGTATCGCGTAGGCGCGCCGCGTTGGCTGGGGCGAACACCTGCCCCCGTGCATAGAGGCCGAACAAGTGGGCTTGGTTCAGCAGGATGGCGAGCTTGGGTCCCTCCCGCACGACCGCGACCAGTAGGTAGGTCAGCTTCTCAGCGAGGGGCAGGTCGCCGAGCGCCGTGTAGCCCTTCGCCATGCGGCCGGAGACGTCGATCAGGCCGCCCTGCGGGCCGAGCCCCACCATGCCGCCCCGCCAGAGGAACATCGACCCCAGCAACGCCGTGACCAGCGCTGCGAACAGGATCGCCAGCAGGAGGAAGCCGAAGGCGGCGAGGCGGCTGCAGAAGCGCACGCGCGCAGGCAGGCCCGGCGGCGGCCGGGGATCACGGCGTAAGGGGAAGAGGGCGAGCACGTTCGACAAGGGCGGCTCCGAACAAGCGAGTTGCTGTAAGACAATAATTAGTTCAGCCTGAGCCTAGTCTTTCCCTGCCTTAAGGGCCAGCATGACTCCCCCGCTGTGCGCCTCCGCGCGAACCCTGCCGCTCGTCCTGACGCTCGCGGCGGCAGCGCTGTCCGGCTGCGTGACCCCGCCGCCCACGCCCGACATGCACGCGGCAGCCACGTCGGCTGCCGCGTCCTCCGGGCCAGTGTCGTTCACGCTCGACGACAACCGGGTGTTCGTGCCGGTGACCCTGATCAGGGCCGACGGGCGGGAATGGCCGACGCTGGCGTTCGTGAACCAGGGCTTCGCGGGGCCGACGCTCTCCAACGACTTCTACCGAAAACTCCGCATCGGCGAGGGCCGGCCTTTGCAGATGCGCATCGGGAGCGCCGAAATCGGCATCGACCCTCGCACGGTGCAGCCCGAGAGCGAGGTGCTGGACTTCAGGCTCGGCGTTCTCCCCAAGACGAACCCGGTCACGCCGCAAGCCCAGGCCGCCTACGCCGCCAACGAGTCGAGGAAGCCGGGCGGGCTGATGAAGGCGCTCGTGGGGCCGTTGCCGGTCGGGGCGGTGCTGTCCGCCGGCCTGCTCCAGCGCTATCGGGTCACCATCGACTACGGCGCACGCACGTTCAGCCTGGACCCGCCGGGCGGCTCGCGGCCCGAGGGAGTCGCCGTGCCGACGCGGGTGAACCCCTCGACCGGCTTGGCCACGGTGGACGCGGTGATCGGCGGCGTGTCGCGGGTGCTGGTGATCGATTGTGGAGGGAGCTTCAGCTCGCTCCGGCTCGGTGCGGCCCAGGCGGTCGCGCGAAGCCATCCGGACTGGCTGCGCAGCGAGGACGCGATCGGCGAGGCCCAGGTGTCGCTGGACCAGGGTGATGTCGGCCTGCCCGTGCTCCGGGCGCCGGACGCGCGGATCGGCCCGCTCCCGCCAGGACCTTTGGACGTCAGCGGCTTCGGCGTGACCGGTCCGGTAGGCCTGATCGCCACGCCCGCCTTCTGGCGCTACTACTCCGGCAAGGCTGGTGAGCGGGTGGACGGCTGGATCGGCGGCAACGTGCTGAAGTCCTACCGGCTCACGCTCGATTACCCGAACCGCGTCAGCTACTGGCTCCGGGAGACGCCGCCCGATACGGGCGAGCTGGACCAGGTCGGCCTGGTGCTCGCGCGGGACGCCGGGGCCGTCACGGTGGCGGGGGTTGCACGCAAGGACGGCCGCCCGACCGTCTCCGGCGTCCTGCCCGGCGACAGGCTGCTCGGCGTCGACGGTCGCGCGGTGGACGGCCTGACGCGCGGACAGCTCCTCGCGCGCCTGCACGGCCGGCCCGGCGAGACGCGCGAACTCGCCCTGGACCGGAAGGGCGACAGGATCGTCGTCCGTGCGCCGGTCACCGCCTTCTGACCGAAGCGATCTGCGGCCTCTCAGGCGAAGCGCCAGAGCAGGCTGATCATCGCGAAGGCGAAGAGGCTGGCCGCCGCGCTCAGGACCGTCCAGGTCCGCAGGCCCTGGGCGACGTCCAGCCCGGTCAGCCGGGTGACGATCCAGAAGCCGGCGTCGTTGACGTGCGAGCCGAACATGCCGCCGGCGCCGAGCGCGGCGCAGGCCAGGGCGGTGTGGTTGGCGTCCAGGTGCGCCTGGGAGAGCGCCGGGGCGACGATCCCGGCCGCGGCGATGATGGCCACGGCGGTCGGCCCCTGTGCAACCCGGAGCAGGAGCGCCAGGAGGTAGGCCAGCGCCAGGAGCGGCAGGCCGGTCGCCTTGAGCGCGTCCGACACCGCGCCGCCGACGCCGGAGGACACCAGCACCTTTGCGAAGGCGCCGCCCGCGCCGGTGATCAGGATGACGATCGCCACCGCCGGCAGCGCCGAGCCGACGACGTCGGCGACCGTCCGGAGCGGCCAGCCGCGCCGCACGCCCAGCACGTAGCAGCAGAGGAGCGCATCGATCAGCAGGGCCACAAACGGCGAACCGACCAGGGCCAGCGTCCCTCTCAGCGCCGAGGCGGCGGGCAGGACCATGACGGCGACGGAGCCGGCGAGGATCAGGGTGATGGGCAGCAGGATCAGGCCGACGATCGTGAGCGCCGACGGCGGCTCGCCGGCCGGGGCGCCTTCGGGCGGCCCGTCGCCCCCGTCGTCGCCGAGCGTGGAGCGCTGCGCCGGCTCCATGCCGCGCGTCAGCACCATGGCGAGGGCGGCCGCGAAGGCGGCGGTGACCAGCACGACCGGAGCCGACCACAGGATGAGCCGGCCGAGGTCCAGGTGCAGGAGCGCCGCCGCGGCCACCGCACCGGGGTGGGGCGGAAGCATGGCGTGCACCACCAGGAGCACGATCACCATGGGCAGCGCCAGGCCGGGCAGGGGCTTGTCCGCCTTGTGCGCGGTGCTGAGCGCGAGCGGCATCAGCATGACGACGCCGACCTCGAAGAAGACCGGTATGCCGACCAGCAGCCCCGACGCCGCGAGGCCCAGGGCCGCCCGGGACGTCCCGAACAGCCGCACCAGCTCCGTCGCCAGCCGGTCGGCCCCGCCGGACACCTCCACTAGCCGGCCGATCATGGCGCCGAGCGCGATGATCAGGGCCACGTGCCCCAGCGTCGAGCCGACGCCCGCCTCGATGAGGGCCGGCAGCGCGGAGGGCGGCTCCCCGGCCGCCAGCCCCACGCCGAGGCTCACGACCAGGAGCGCCAGGAAAGGCTGCAGCTTCAGCCGCACGATCAGCAGCAGCAGGACCGCGATGCCCGCCGCGCCGACGAGGAGGGCGACCTGACCGTGGGAAAGGCTCATGGCCTACGTGCTAGCAGCTTCGGCCGCCGACCGCAGGCCGCCCGATGCGCGTAAGATGGGGCAGACCACGCGCGCTTGGCCGCAGGCCCCGGCGGTTCCTATCTCCCGATCCATGCCGACCCGCGTCCACCCCGCAGCCGGAGGGCCG
>CAXUCS010000154.1:0-6010 GCA_964249365.1 uncultured Caulobacteraceae bacterium
CGTCAGCCCGTCCATTGTCGCCGGAAGGGCTGCGGCAAGACCTGGCCGCGCGATCCCGCGCTCGAGGTCACCTGCCCAAGCTGTAAGGCCCCGATCGGCCGCCCTTGCACCCGCCCGTCCGAACACAGGACCTGGGGCGGGGAACCCCATGCCGAGCGCGACCTCGCCGCCGACCAAGGCGGCTGCTACGGCCCGTGCCCGCTCGGCTGGTGCGGGCTCGAGAACAAGCGGCGCCGGGAGGAGGCGATCGCGATGCCGCTATTCGCCGGGGCCGACAGGCCCCGAATGGACGAGCCGCCCAGTGCTGACCTCCCGTCCCAAGCGGCTGAGTGAAGACCCTTCGTCTACGGCAGGCCTGTTACCCGCGCCCTGAAGGCCATCGTCGTCGCCTTCAACGACGTCGAGGCGCCTGCGGGGCCGGAAAGGGAGGGACGAGATCGGTGGGCTGAAGCCCGTGAGGGAAACCACCATGGCCGACTACTATACCAAACTGAGCTTCGTCCTCGCCTGCCGTCCAGAGGATGCCGAGCGCCTGGACGCCGCCTTCCTCGTAGACAGGGAGACGGCGGCCCTCCCGGATTGCATCCGGGCGAGCTTCCCGCCCACCGCCGAGGAGCCGGACGATCCCCTATCGGGGTTGGCGGCGTTGTACGACGGAGACGAAGTCGACTTCATGCACATCGGGGCTGGGATCGACCACTGCGAGGAGGGCCTCCACATCTACGGTGAGGAGTCTCCGCAGATCGAAGTCATCGCCGAGCTGATCCGGCGTCTGGCACCCTCGACGCTGTTCTTCGGCTTCGTCTGGATCGGCGACTGCAGCAAGCCCCGGCCAGATGCTTACTCCGGTGGCTTCGCCGCGATCCGGACCGAAGGCGTCGTCTATGGCTCGCTTCACGACGAGCTTGAGAAAGCCCTCGGACCGAGCTGAGACCGTCGGCGCCTCGGACACGCCCCGCCCGGGCCCACCGGTGCGGGGCGTTGTCATGCCGCCGCATCCAGATGGGGGAAGGGGAGGGCGCGGGAGGTCGGGTCGCCTGAAGGAGGGAACCGTGGCCGATCGCGTGAGTGCAAGCCTGAAGGTGGGAGGCGTCTTGCCGAGCTCCGCCTTGCCGGAGCTCATTGAGTTGATCCAGCAGGAGGGTGTCGGCCCGGACTGGGGCGAGAGCTTCCAAACTGAAGGCGATCTTCTAGCCCATCTTAGGAATGGCGCCTCGGGCGTCACCTTCTACGCCTTCCGGGTCAGAAATGGCGAATTCGAAGACCTGCAGGACTTCTGCGCCCGACATGGTCTCACCTATGTCCTGTCCTTCGACGGCCTCGGCGGGGGTTGGGCGCCGGGACGACGCATCCGGCGTCCGCAGGACCGCGGCCAGGGGCTGACCTGCACCCTGGATGGGGACCGGGGGGCCGCGTGCCTCAGCGCCGATCAGATTCCGGCGCTGGGGCTCACCACCGTTCAGGAGATCCTCGCCCATCTGGAGCGGTTCGACCTTTCCGAGACCCCGCCCTTTGTAATCGACGACGCTCCGGCCGCTTCTGTCGAGGCGGCGCCATGATCGCACCTCTGGATCCCCCCACCCCGTCGCCGGGTGACCGGAGCTGGCGCTTCCAGCAGAGGGGCGAGGCGTTCCTGGCGTTCGAGGCGCGGATGCGACGCCAGAAGGTGCTCCTGCTGGAAGCGTCTCTGCCCTGGCTCACCAAGGGAAGGGCCATCCGCCTCCTCTACGACCAGGCCGCAGCGCTCCAGCGCAAGGGCGACATGACGGGCCGGAGCGGCCTGATCTCGCGGCTTCCCGGCCCCCCGTTCAGCGACTTCGTGTACGTGTGCTTCGAGCCGGTCGGGCGGCAGCGCACGCCACGCACGCTGTTCCTGGAGCTGGAGGCGGTCGAGCCCGTCGAGATCGCAGCGGACGGCCCAGCGGGAGGGGTGACGTGAGCCCGGCCCGAGCGCGGAATCCGCGCAACCCGGTCCTCTCGCTGGCCGCCATGCAGGAGCTCCAGGACCTGCCGGAGGAGCCCCGGCGCGCGCTGGCTGCTCTGCTCGGCGAGCTCGCGCTGGACGCGCGCGAACGCGCGGAGGAGAGCTGGCGACGCCGCAAGGGACCGATGGCGGTCTACTGGCGCGCCGTCAGCGTCTACGCCGGCCACATCCGTCGCGCCCTGGTCGCCGGAGCGCCGCGACGGCACGCGGCCGCCGCGCGCGTCCCGGATCGTGTCGGCCGGACGATGCGGACGTGACCCGCCGTTCGCTCGGCCCCGCCGTCGCTCGCACGCAGGCCTCTCCGGTCCAAGACGTCGACTTCCGCTTCTTCGTCGGTGTCCACCATCCCGCCCTGGCTTGGCCGCTGTCGCTGCGCGGATTTCGGGTCTGCCTGTCCGCCAACGTCCTGAGAGACCGAGCCGGCGACATACCTTTCGTCGGCTGCGACGAGCCCTGGCTGATGGACTCGGGCGCCTTCACCCAGGTCGCCCTGCGCGGCGGCTACGACCACGGCCCGAAGACCTATGCAGCGCTCGTGCGCCGCTACGCGGCGACGGGGCTCGTCGCCGCCTGCACCCAGGACTACATGGTCGAGGACCTGGCGCTGCGGGCGACCGGCCTGAAGGTCGCGCGTCATCAGCAACTCACCCTGGATCGCTTCGACGCCATCCGGGAGGCGGGGACGGGGCGCGTCTACCTGATGCCCGTCCTGCAAGGGCGAGAGCCGGACGACTACCGTCGCCATCTTGAGGCCTACGGCGGTCGGATCGGCCGGGACGCCTGGGTGGGCGTGGGCTCGGTGTGCAAGCGCCAGGGCGACCCGGCCGCGACGGCCGCCATCCTGCAGGCGATCCTGGCCGAAAGGCCCGACCTTCGATTGCACGGGTTCGGGTGCAAGACGACCTCGCTCCTGGACCCGCGCGTCCGCGCTCAGCTGGCGACGGCCGACAGCATGGCTTGGTCCTTCGCCGCTCGCTTTGAGGGTCGAGACCCGAACAGCTGGGTGGAGGCGGGACGTTTCGCGCTCGGGGTGGGCGGTTGTCCTGAAGCCGTGGCGCGCCTTTTGGCACGAGCTGGTTGGCGCACGACCTCCCTCCAGGAGGAGCGCCCGTCGATGTAGGCTCCGCGTCTGCGGAGCCGGCCCGGCTTGTCCTCTTCCTCAATCTGATCGGTAATCATCGCGCGGGGTGTCGGACCCGCGACCTCAACCCCGGAGAAGGCCATGGACCAGCACACGGAAGCAGCCGTCGCCCGGCTGGTCGAGATCGCCAGGAGCGACACCGGACGGGCCCGGCGCGTCGCCGACTTCATCCTGGCGTGGTGGAACGCCAAGGACCTCGGCGGCTTCGACCTCGCCGATCTCTGGTACGTGGACGCCGCGATCAGCCGCGACATGCTGACGGTCGTGAGCTTCCTCACCCGGCAGACCAGCGCGGTCTACCCCGACGCCTTCCGGGCCGACATCGCCGAGATCATCGGCCAGTGGCGGCCCGAGGTGCTCGAGCGGCAGGCGAGCTAGCTTGGCGGCCGGGCCCTTGCCCGGGGATGCGCGAACCCCACGGCAGGCTGGTGGTAATGGACTCTCACTTTGATCTTTCGCGTAAACTACGTAATTTACATGGAATGGAGCCGACCCGATGAGTGCGCCCGCCACCGTACCGGCAAGCACCTTCGTCCGCCGTTTCGCCCACTATCAGGACGAGGCGATCCGAGAGAAGGTGATCCGCGTCACCAGTCACGACCGGGTGGTGGGCGCCTACCTCTCCGCCGACGAGCTCGCCCGCTACGAGCAGCTGAAGGCGAGGGAGCGGCAGGTCCACCGGACCGAGGAACTGCCTGACCATCTCGTGGCCGCCCTGGAGGCGGCGGAGTACGGCGCGGAACCTGAATGACCTTCCCGGCTCCCAAGCCGGGCCTTGTCATCCGTTACGGCTTCCTCTGGAGCGAGGAGGCGCGCGCGGGCGCCGACGAGGCCGCCAAGGACAGGCCCTGCGCCATCGTGGGCGCCGCCGCCCGGGGCGGCGACGGCGAGATCACCGTGCTGGTGGCGCCGATCACCCACGCCCCGCCGGAGGAGGACGACTCCGTGCCCGTCCCGGCCACCACCGCGCGGGCGCTGGCGCTCGACGAGGGGCAACACTGGATCCGGGTCGACGAACTGAACGAATTCACTTGGCCGGGCTTCGACCTTCGGCCGATCCCCGGACGCGGCGACTACGCCTACGGCATGCTTCCCAAGCCGCTGTTCGAGCAGCTCCGCTCCGCGATCCTTGAGCGCCGCAGGCGGGTGCGCCCGCAGGTCCAGACGCGCGACTGAACCGTCAGGGGTGGAGGGAAGGGCGCCTGGGCGCGAGCCGGGAAGGTCGGGGGCTGCACCTCGACCGCGGCTCGGGACGCCTCCGACATGGGTCGCCGTGGCACCTACTACACTCTCGTCGAACGCGACGGAGGGGAGCATCCCTGGCGCATCGAGTTCGGCGACTTCAAGCGCGCCACCGTCGCCGCCGAGCACCAGGATCGGCGAGACCATGGGGTCCGGTCGGCCGATCTGAAGATCCTGACCTCGGGCCCTCAGGCGGAAGATCAGCAGGCGGCCGTCGAGGCCCTGAACGCGCGACCCCGCACGCTGATCATCGTGACCTGGCGGGATGAGGCATATGGATCGCTGGGCGGGATCAGCTCGGCGTTCCGCCTCTACGACACGGTGGACCTCAGCGACGCCGCGACGAAGCGGATTTCGGGCAAGGCGCGCAAGGCGGGCTTCAGCCTGCACCACGGGCGCTGCAGCTGGATCAGCTACGACGCCGGCGCGCCCGAGGCCTTCATCGCTGGCCTGAAGGCGCTGGGCTACGCGGTGAGGAGCGCCGGCTGCAGGGCGGACAGCCTTGCGCACCTTAACACGCCCCCGACGCCGGAGCGCGACGCCGGTCTGGCGAACGTCGCCGAGCCGGAAGGGTGAAGGTGAGGGGCTCGGGAGCGAGCCGGGCGGGGATGGGCCCCGTCCGGCGCAGGATCACGCCATGTCTGCTCCGCTTCAACTTCAGGCGCCGTCGTGGTCGCCTTGGGGGACCGTCGAGGTCGCGATCCCGCTCGGCCCCGACGCCGTCGCGGTGATCACGGCCTCCCACGGCGGCATCTTCGATTCGGGCGCAGGCTTGTCGCGCATCCCCGCGCTTCTCCGGTCGACTCGCTACAGTCGCGAGGGGTGGTTCGAAGAAGATTGTGATTGGGCGATCCCGTATCTGGTCCTCGACCTTCACCGCCACGAAGAGGATCCGGCAGTCGGAGAGCGGAAACGGCTCGCGGCTCGTCGTACGATCCTGACCTGGCACGCCGCTCAGGCGGGGCTGCTCGGTGTGACGGCGGACGAACCGCCGGCAGGCGACGCGACCTAAGCCGGCCTATATCCAAGACTTCACCCATGACGTGGAGCCCGCCGGCCGAGCCGGCGGGCTCTTCTCGTCCAACATGACGGTCCACGGGAGGCGGGGGAGGGCGGGATGTGACGGGTCGTCAGACCGGAAAGACGCCGGCGCACCCGCTGGAGACCGCCATGCCGACGACGTCGACGTTTGATGCGACCTGTGCCGAGGACGCTGGGAACAGGGTGGGCGTTCCACCGTCGCGATGGACGCACGTGATGACCCGCGAACAGTTGAGGGCTCGACACGCGTTGACGGCGTCACTGGGCCCGGATTTCGCCGAGCGCGAGCGGCTTTGGTACGAGGCCCGGACCGAAGGCGAACTGCGCACCGCCATGGTCTGGGCCTGGAACCTGGCGGAGGATGACACCTACCAGCTGGCCCGGACCTACCTGGCCCTGACCTTCCATAAGGTCGAGCGTCAGCAGCCGCTCAGCTCCTGAGCCGGCCCTTCCGAGCTGGTCCGCGACAGGACGCGCAGGCCCTGGGCCCTGGTCAGCGGCGCCAGCCTCCGAGGCAAAGGCCTGAAGGGAGGGCGGGCGCGGGCGGGATGACCGCAGGGCTGGACGCCGGCGGACCCGCCGGAGGCCGCCATGCCCACAAC
>CAXUCS010000155.1:0-5740 GCA_964249365.1 uncultured Caulobacteraceae bacterium
CTATCCCATGCTCGACGACCGCAACGGCGGGCCCGGCCCGATCCCCGCCGCGCTGCCGACCGACATCCCCAACAACCACCTCGGCTACGCCCTGACCTGGTTCGGCCTCGCCGCCGCCCTCATCGGCGTCTATGTCGCCAGCCTGCGCCAGAACCGGCGACGCTGAGCCGGGGCATGCGCTACGTCTCCACACGCGGCCGCGCCGCTCCGGTCGGCTTCGCCGAGGCGCTGCTGGCCGGACTGGCGCCCGACGGCGGCCTCTATGTGCCCGAGGAGTGGCCGGGCTTCGACCCCGACGAGATCGCCCGCTTCGCCGGGCTGCCGTATGCGGAGGTCGCCGCCGAGGTCATGGCCCGCTTCGTCGGCGAGGCCGTCCCGCGCCCGCTCCTGGACGCCATCGCGGCTGAAGCCTACGCCACCTTCGCTCACCCGGCCACCGCGCCCCTGAAGCAGCTCGGTCCCGGGCTGTACCTCCTGGAGCTGTTCCACGGCCCGACGCTCGCCTTCAAGGACGTGGCGATGCAACTGCTCGCCCGCCTGTACGACGCCGTCCTCGCGGGGAGCGAGCGCGCGCTCACCATCGTCTGCGCCACCTCCGGCGACACGGGGGGGGCGGCGGTGGAGGCCTTCCACGGCGCCCGCCACGCCCGCATCGTCGTGCTCTTCCCTCACGAGCGCATCAGCGAGGTTCAACGCCGCTTCATGACCACCACGGCCGACGACAACGTCCGCGTGGTAGCGGTGAACGGTCATTTCGACGACTGTCAGCACCTGGTGAAGGCGCTGTTCGCCGACCGGGCCTTCCGCGTGGAGGTCGACCTTTCCGGCGTCAATTCGATCAACTGGGCCCGGGTGGCGGCGCAGTCGGTCTACTACTTCACCAGCGCCGTGGCGCTGGGCGGACCAGGGCGGCCCGTCGCCTATGTCGTGCCGACCGGCAACTTCGGCGACGCCTATGCGGGCTACGCAGCCCGCCGCATGGGACTGCACGTCGGCCCCATCACGCTGGCGACCAACAGCAATGACATCCTGGTCCGCGCCCTGGCCGACGGCCGCTACGCCACCGGCGAGGTCACCCCCACCCAGTCGCCGGCCATGGACATACAGGTCGCTTCCAACTTCGAGCGTCTGTATTTCGAGGCCTCACGTCGGGATGGGGTGGAGACGGCCCGCGCCTTCGAGGCCTTCGCCGCGGAAGGCGCGATCGACCTCGCCCCCCAGACGCTGGCCTACATGCGTGACGGCTTCGCCGCCGAGGCGGTGAGCGAGGAGGAGACCGCCCGCACCATCCTGTCCGTCCTGAACGAGACCGGAGAGCTGCTCGACCCCCACACCGCCGTGGGCGTCGCCGCCGCCAAGCGCGTGTCGCCCTCGCAGACGCCGCTGGTGGTGCTCTCCACAGCCCACCCGGCCAAGTTCCCGGACGCGGTCAGGGCCGCGACCGGCGCGGAACCCGCGCTTCACGCCCGTGCGAAGGGGCTGCTGCAGCGGCCGGAGCGGATCGACCGGCTGCCGGCGGACGCCGACGCTCTGAAGGCCTATATACGCGGCTTCGCCCGCTGAGCCGCCCCTCGGAGTCCATACCGCCTTGAGCCCTCGCCTGCACCGCCTCCCCAACGGCTTGCGCCTGGTCGTCGACCCCATGGACGGCCTGCAGACCTGCGCGCTGTCGGTCGTGGTGCGCGGCGGCGCGCGCTGGGAGGACGAGGGGCGGAGCGGCTGGTCCCACCTCCTGGAGCATATGGTCTTCAAGGGCGCCGGCGAACGCTCCGCCCGCGGCATCGTGGAGGCGATCGAGGCGGAGGGCGGCCAGATCAACGCGGCCACCGGCTATGAGCGGACCAGCTTCCAGATCCGCTGCCTCAAGGGCGGCCTGCCGCTCGGCCTGGAGGTCCTGGCCGACCTCGTGCGCCGCCCGACGCTCACAGAGGCCGACCTGCGCCAGGAGAAGAACGTCATCGCGCAGGAGATCGCCGAGGCGGCGGACCAGCCGGACGACCGCGTGTTCGACCTGGCGCAGACGCTGGCCTTCCCCGGACAGCCCCTCGGCCGGCCGATCCTCGGCTCGGTGGACAGCCTGGCGGCCGCGACGCCTGACACCCTCGCCACCTACCATCGCGCCCTCTACGCCCCCGAGCGGATCGTCGTCTCCGCCGCCGGCGCGGTCGACGAGGACGCGCTCCTGCGGCTGACCGAACGGGCGTTCGGCGACGCCCAGGCGGCCTCCGAGGTCCTGCCCGTGGCCTTCGCGCGCTTCGTCGGGGGAGCGCGGGCGGAGACCCGCAAGCTGGAGCAGGCCCATACCGTTCTTCTGCTGGAAGGGGTCGCGGCCTCCAGCCCGGACTATTTCGCCGTTCGCCTGTTCGCAGAGGCGCTTGGCGGGGGCATGTCGTCGCGCCTGTTCCAGGTGGTACGCGAGGAGCTCGGCCTCGCCTATGCGATCGACGCCTGGGCCGATGCTTACGAGGACGCGGGGGTTTTCGGCATCTATTGCGGCAGCGCCGCCGCGGACGCGGAACGCGCGGCGCGGGTCGCCGCCGAGCAGGTGAGCGCACTGGCCGAGGCGCCCGGCGAGGCCGAACTCGCCCGCGCCAAGGCGCAGCTGAAGGCGCATCTCTTCATGGCGCGAGAGTCGCCCATGGCGCGGGCGGAGCAGTCCGCCGCCCGGCTGCTCCTCTTCGACCGCCTGCTGACCCCTGAGGAGCTCGGTCGGGGCATCGATGCCGTCGAGCTGGCCGATCTCCGGCGGGTCGGCGCAGGTCTGGTCGGCTCCGGACGCAAGGTTGCGGCCGTGCTGGGGCCACGCCGCGCGGCCGCGGCGCTCGAGGCCTTCGCGCCGGGGCTGAAGGCGGCCTGATCGGCTGGCCGGCCTCCTGCCCCGATGCGCGGCGGCGTGCTACGGGAGGACGGGCTGGACGGGGGCTTCGATGCGGCGTTGGATTTCGATGGTGCTGGCGGCGGCCGCCTTGGCCGCTCCCTTCAGGGTGATGGCGGCCGAGCCGGTCACCGTCTTCGCCGCCGCCTCGCTGAAGAACAGCCTCGATGCGGTGGACGCCGCCTATCTGGCGCGCACGGGGGCGGCGGTTCGCGCCTCCTACGCGGCATCCTCCACCCTGGCCCGCCAGATCGAGCAGGGAGCCCCGGCGGACGTCTTCATCTCGGCCGACGTGGACTGGATGGATTACGCCCAGCAGCACCGTCTGATCCGGCCTGAGACCCGGCGCGACCTCCTGAGCAACCATCTGGCCCTGATCGCGCCCAAGGGTTCCACGGTGCAGTTGCGCCTCGTCCCGGGCGCTCCGCTGGTGCAGGCGCTGGGTCCGGGGGGACGCCTGGCCATGGCCGGACCGGACGTGCCGGCCGGGCGCTACGGCCGCCAGGCGCTCACCGCGCTCCGCCTGTGGACGGACGTGTCGCCAAGGGTGGTCTACGGCGACAGCGTGCGTGCGGCCCTGGCCTTCGTGAGCCGGGGCGAGGCGCCGCTCGGCGTCGTCTACGACACCGACGCCGAGATCGACCCGGGCGTGCGCATCCTGGCCCTCTTCCCCGAGGCGACTCACCCGAAGATCCTTTATCCGGCGGTGCTGACGGTGGGGGCGCACGGCCCGGCGGCGCAGGCCTACCTCACCTTCGTGGAAGGACCGGAGGCGGCGGCCATCTTCCGGCGCTTCGGCTTCACCATCCCCGCGCACTGAGACTCACGCCCGGCGGAGCGCCTCCACCGCGGCGGGGACGACCGTCTGCGCCTGCGCAAGCGCTTCCGGCAGCCCGATGTCGATGAAGGGCGCCTCGAAGCGGCGGCCCTCCAGCCGGCCGGCGGCGGCGAGCCGGGGGAAGAGGTCGCGTTCCAGCGAGAAGGCGCCGGCGGGGCTCCCATCCAGCGCCGCCCGTTTCATCCAGTAGACGCCGCCGTTGATCAGTCCGGACCCCGCCGGTTCCCCTGTCTTCTCCGTGAAGCCCGTCACCCGCTCGCCCTCCACCGTCACCGCGCCGTAGCGGCCGACGTCCGCCTCCGCCCGCAGCGCCAGCCTCGCCGAGGCGGTCGCGTCCCCCTGCCCCGGCCGCGCGAGTTCGGCCAGCGGGATGGCGAACAGGCTGTCGCCGTTGAGGAGGAAGAAGCGCTCTGCCAGCATGGCGCGGGCATGGGCGAGCGCCCCGCCGGTCCCGAGCGGCGCGGGCTCTACGGACACCGCGACCCGCAGCCCCTCCGCCCGCAGCTGGGCGGCGAGCGCCTCGATCTGTACGGCGAGGTGGCCGGCAAGGAAGAGGAGGTCGCGCACGCCCTGCCCCGCCACCACGCCGGCCAACCAGTGCAGGAAAGGCCGGGCGGCGACCTCCATGAGCGGCTTGGGCGTGGTGCGGGTCAGGTGGCCGAGGCGCGAGCCGAGGCCGCCGACCAGGAAGACCGCCTGCGCGTCCTCCAGCCGGTCATCCACGCCGAGGGCCGTCCGTGGTGCAGGCGAGCCCGACGGCTTTCAAGTCCGGGACCATCACCTCTTGTAGTACGTCCCGGCGCCGGCCGGGTAGCCGGCGATGGCGCCGTAGTCGTAGCGGGGCATGCGGCGCATGTTCACCCGCGTCAGCGCCACCCCCGCGACCGGCGCATCTATGCTCCCGAGCAGCCTCAGCGCAGCCTCCAGAGCCTTGCGTGGGGTATGGCGCCACCGTGCCAGGACCACCACGGCGTCGGCCTTGGCGGTCAGCACCCGCGTCTCCGCGACCGCCAGCACGGGCGCGGTGTCCAGGAGGACGAGGTCGAACCGTCCGCTTAGAACCTGCAGCAGGCCATCCATCGCGGCCGTCTCCAACCCCGCCTCCAGCGCGGAAGGGGCGACGGTGGTGGCGAGCGGCAGGATGGAGGCGCCGGACGCCTCGTCACGCAGCATCGCCTCCTCAAGCGACGCCCGGCCGCTCAGCACCTCGGCGAGGCCGGTCGCCGTCCCCAGCCCCAGCAGTCGGCCAACGGCGCCCCGGCGCAGGTCGCAGTCCACCAGGACGACACGGGCTCCGCCCCGGCTCGCCGATCGCGCCAGGCAGATCGCCGTGACGGTCTTGCCCTCGCCGGGCAGGGCGGAGGTCAGGGCCAGGACGCGGCCACGCCCGGCTGCCGCCGGTCTTGGCAGGGCCAGGGAGGTGCGCAGGCTTCGCACGGCCTCTGCAAAGGCCGACGAGGGCTCAACGACCAGATGATCGGGCGCGCTCCGTCCACGATCGCGCCGCGCCGCGACCGATGCGAGGTCCGGGACGGAGCCGAGAAAGGGCAACCCCAGCCGCAGCTCGACCTCCTCGCCGCCGGACAGGCCGGGCCGGACCGCCTCGCGCGTAAATACGACCCCCAGCGCCGCGCCAAAGGCGGCGGCGAGAGCGAGCGCCATATCCAGCACCACGTCGGGCGAGGACGGCCGCGCGGGGGTTCCTGCCAGGTTGGCGACACGGGCGTCCGGTTGCTCCGTGCCCGCCGAGGCGCTCGCCTGCTGGTAACGGGCCAGATAGTCCTCATAGACCTGCCTGGATCCGTCGGCCCTGCGCTGCAGGTCGCCGAGCGTCACGGACGCCGCCACCCCGCCGGCCAGCCTCCCGCTCGCCGCGCCGAGCGCCGTCTGGAGGCTCCTGACGCGCTCGCTGGAGACTTCGGAGTGGGTCTGAAGCTCGGAAACGGCCCGCCGCACCTCCGCCGCTATGCCCGCGTCCACGTCGTCCAGCTGCCCCGCGGCGTCTTCCGGGGTCTCGCAGTCGTCGC
>CAXUCS010000155.1:5750-6009 GCA_964249365.1 uncultured Caulobacteraceae bacterium
GCCAGCTGCCTGTGGGCGGCGACGACGTCGGGGTAGCGCTCGCCGTAACGGTTCTCCAGGTCGGCGATCTGGACGGTGAGCTGGGAGCGTTGCCCGCGCAGGGCCTGGAGCACCGGGCTGTCCACCGAAACGCCCTTGGCCGCTCCGCCCCCGTCCTCGCCCGCGAGCTGTCGGCGGGCCACGGCGAGGCGCGCCTGGTCGCCCGCCGCCTCCGCCTGTGCCTGCGCCAGCTGCTCGCGGTAGGCGGTCGCCTCCTGTT
>CAXUCS010000156.1:0-5977 GCA_964249365.1 uncultured Caulobacteraceae bacterium
AGAACTTCCTGGCCATCAATCCGGACGAGTGCATCGACTGCGGCGTGTGCGAGCCGGAATGCCCGGTGGACGCCATCAAGCCGGACACGGAGGACGATCCCGACGGCAAGTGGCTGAAGGTCAACAGCGACTACGCCAAGGTGTGGCCCAACATCACCGTGAAGGGCACGCCCCCCGCCGACCGCGAGGCCTTCGAGCGCGAGACCGGCAAGTACGAGAAGTATTTCGATCCCGCGCCCGGCAAGGGCCGCTGAACGGCGGGGCGCAGGCCTCGGGGCCGGGTCGGCGACGCCCGCGGCGAGGTCGTCCGGACTCGGCCGCCTTCCATTTGCGACGCTATTGTGCTAGCTACCTCGTCGACGAGGCGAAGCTTGCGTACGGCCGCGCCTGTCGATCGTCGCAATCCGCCGTCCGATCAAGACGCGCCCCGACCATGGTCACCGGGTGGTTTGATCAGCCAGGGAACGCCAGACGGACCCCCATGCCGCCCGCCGGCATGACGGCCCGGCTCGGCTCCTGCCGGACGGTTCGGCCGCGGGTCCCGCCAGGACGCCCGCGACGCCCATGAGCTGTGAAGGACCGTCATGACCAAGAGCGCCGAAGGCTTCGCCGTCACCGACCACGTGGTGTACCCCGCCCATGGCGTGGGCCGCATCCTGGCCGTGGAGACCCAGGAGATCGCGGGCCTGTCGCTGGAGGTCTATGTGATCGGCTTCGACCACGAGAAGATGACGCTGCGCGTCCCGACGCGGAAGGCCACGGCGGCGGGGCTGCGCTCGCTGGCCGGCGTCGACGTGGTCACCAAGGCCATGACCACGCTGAAGGGCCGCGCCCGGGTGAAGCGCACCATGTGGTCGAGGCGCGCCCAGGAGTACGAGGCCAAGATCAACTCCGGCGACCTGATCTCCATCGCCGAGGTGGTGCGCGACCTGCACCGCGCCGACAACCAGCCCGAACAGTCCTACTCCGAACGCCAGCTCTACGAGAGCGCGCTGGACCGCATGGCCCGCGAAGTCGCCGCCATCGAACAGATCGACCGCGACGCGGCCGTGAGCCTCCTGACCAAGTCGCTCGTCAAGGCGGCCTGAGAGCCGCGGCAGGGCTACGCCTGGCGCGAAACGGCCCGTCCTCAGGGACTGGACAGCACGTCATGCATCGGGACGCCTTGCTCCATCACCCGGGCCAGCCCCAGCCGGTCGAGCAGGCGATCCCGCGCGGCGCCGTCAGGGGGAACGCCCTCGTCCGCGGGCCGGCCGCGCGCATCCAGCAGCCGGTACCATTCCTTGCCGGCCGTGCACGCGCCCGGCTGGCCGACGTCCACCCCGCAGGCGTACTGTAGGCTGACATAGGCTTTCCCCCGATCTGACCGTACGCAGGCCCACGCCCCGACATAGGCCCGTCGCACCCTCCAGCCGCCGACACTCGCCATGCCCTGGTCCTCCAGCCGCACCGGGCGCAAACCTCCGGCCGAGGCCGCCTGCGAAACAGGGGCAAGCGGGGCGTCACGAGCGGGCCAGACCCGGCTGCGCAGAGCGAAGCGGGTCCCGCCGCATGCGAGGGTGGCGACGCGTAGCTCAGGGGCCGGTGCGGCTACGGCCGGACCAGCCAGGGCGAGCCCTGCCAGCACCGCGGCAATCCTCATCGGTTTGATCCGCCATAGCGCTTGAAGGCCGCCTGCCCGGTGTCGAGCGTCATGCGGCTCTGGGAAGCTCCGGGCAGCGATGTCCACTCCGAAGCGAGCAAGGCGGAGGCCGAGGCCACGTCACCCGAGCATACCGCCTCCTGGGCGCCCCGGAACTCGATCCGGCGGAACGCCAGAGTGTCCTGGGAGGCGGGAGAGAAGTCCGTCACCACGCCATGCCGCTTGGCCTCCGCCCAGGTCGAATACACGAACTGGTAGGCGCCGGCCGCGTTGGAGGTATGCCCCCACTTCTTCACGGCTACATCTGGATGTTTGGACGGGTCGGTGAAGCGGCCTCCGCCGTAGATCCTTAAATAGAAGTCGTCGCTTTCGTCTGGGTAAAACTCGGCGTAGCGGATCAGCTTGAGAAAAGCTTTGACGTTTGCGTTGTTGATGTCGCACGCGTCCGCCATAAGCGCCGCTTCCAAGACGCTTTGATTTTTATCAGCCCGGATGGCCTGCAACAAGCGCCTGTCCGACTTCGCCCCGGATCGGTGCGGCCTCTCCCTTTACGCAAGGAAAGGCCTCCTCGCCGCCGCCGCCGGTCAGGCGCACCCCTGGTGCATGGCGCCTTCGGAGTTCGCTCCGCTGAAGGACGTCCGCCATCGCCGGGCCGACCAGGGTCCAGGGCTCCAGGAGGTAGCGGGCGAACAGGCGGCGGGGCTGGCAGAGGAGGCGGTAGAGGCCCTCCAGGCCGAGCCGGCCGGTCCAGCTCGGCGGCGTGACCACCGCGCCCGCCTCGTAGTCGAAGGCGGCGCCGACCGGCAGCACCACGCAGGGCGGCAGCCTGTCGTACAGCCGTGCGATCCAGGCCTCCTGGCGCGGCATGCCCATGCCGACCATCAGCACATGGGGGCGGAAGGCGGCGATGGCGGCCAGCACCGCGGCCTCCTCCGCCCCGCCTTCCTCGAAGAAGCCGTCGCGGCCGGCGATGGTCGCGCCGGGCCAGCGGGCCCGCAGCGCCTCGGCCGCGCGCTCCACGATCCCGGACCGGCCGCCGAGATAGTAGACGCGCCAGCCGTCCCGCTCCGCCCAGTCCCAGAACAGGGTGCGGAAGTCCATGTAGGTGCAGCGGTGGCAGCGGCGACCGTGGCCGTAGATGAAGCGGGCCCAGAGCGTCAGCGGCAGGGAGTCCACCTCCACCAGGTCCGCCCGGGCGTAGAGCGCGCCCATCTGCGGGTGGCGGCGCACCAAGTGCAGGCTGTGGAGGTTGTGGTTGGCCACGACCGTGCGCCGCCCGTCGCGCACCGAACGGCGCACGAAGTCGAGCACCTCCTCCGGCTTCACGAGGTCCATGGGCTGGCCGAGGAGGGTGACGCGGCTCTCCGGCCGCCGCTCGCGCCGCCAGGGGCCGCGCACCCGATAGTCGGCCCGGCGCTGGAGGGAGGCGCTCGACATGCCGCGGTTCCTTGGGCCCGGAGCGGCGTGGAAGGGCTGCCCGAAGCGATCCTTGCGACCCCACCCGCTAAGCCCGGCTTAGCAGCCATGGTTGAGGCGCGTTCACTTCCCCGGCGGCGGAGGCTAGACACGGCCATCGCCGCCCACCCTTCGGAAGTTCGCATGGACGCTCCCGCCGCCGACCCCGCTGCCCCGACCCTCGCGGCCTGGCTCGCCGCCCAGGACCGTGCGGACTCGGGCCTGCGGGCGCTCCTCCTGGCGCTGGCCGCGGGGTGCGCGGAGATCAGTGCGCTGGTCAGGCGGGGCGCGCTCGCGGGGGTGCTGGGCTCGGCGGGAGCGGAGAACGTCCAGGGCGAGGTCCAGAAGACGATGGACGTGCTCGCCAACGATCTGCTGCTCCGGGTGGCGGACGCGTGCGGCGAGGTCGCGGGCGTCGCCTCGGAGGAGATGGACGGGCCGGTGATCCTGGACGGCGGCGACCGCGCCGAGCGGGGCCGCCACCTCCTCCTGTTCGATCCGCTGGACGGGTCCAGCAACATCGACATCAACGCGGCCATCGGCACCATCTTCTCCGTCCTGCCGGCGCCGGGCGAGCGGGCGGCCGGCGCGGCCGACTTCCTCCAGGCGGGTCGCCGGCAGCAGGCGGCGGGCTATGCGCTGTACGGACCCCAGACGACCCTGGTGCTGACGCTCGGCTCAGGGGTCGTCGGCTTCACGCTCGACCCCCAAAGCGGCGAGTGGCGGCTGACGAGCCCTGCGCTTCGCATCGCGTGCGAGACCCGCGAGTTCGCCATCAACATGAGCAACCAGCGCCACTGGGCGGAGCCCGTGCGCCGCTACGTCGGCGACCTCCTGGCCGGCAAGGGGGGCCCGCGGGGCAAGGACTTCAACATGCGCTGGGTGGCGGCCATGGTGGCCGACGTCCACCGCATCCTCACGCGGGGCGGGGTCTTCCTCTATCCCTGGGACGGGAGGGAGCCCGACCGGCCGGGCAAGCTCCGCCTCATGTACGAGGCCAACCCGCTGGGCTGGGTGGTCGAGGCGGCCGGCGGCGCGGCCAGCGACGGCGCGCAGGCGATCCTCGACATCACGCCGGAAGCGCTGCACCAGCGCGTCGCCGTGGTGCTCGGCTCGGCCGAGGAGGTGGAGACGGTGGTCCGCCACCAGCGCGAGGCGGCGTGAGCGGGGAGGCGGACAAGCACCGCTACCGCCCCGCGGACGGCCACGGGCTGAGCCACGACCCCTTCAACGCCATCGTGGGGCCGCGCCCGATCGGCTGGGTCTCGACGGCGGACGCGCAGGGGCGGCTGAACCTTGCGCCCTACAGCTTCTTCAACGCCTTCAACTACCGCCCGCCGATCGTGGGCTTCTGCTCGGTGGGGTGGAAGGACAGCGTGGCCAATGCGGAAAGCGCCGGCGCCTTCGTCTGGAACCTCGCCACCCGCGCGCTGGCGGAGCAGATGAACGCCACCTCCACCGCGAAGAAGGCCGACGAGTTCGCGCTGGCCGGCCTGACCGCGGCGGCGAGCCTGGAGGTGGCCCCGCCCCGGGTGGCGGAGAGCCCTGTCAACCTCGAATGCCGCGTCACCCAGGTGGTGCAGCTCCGGACCGCTGCGGGGGTCGAGGTGCAGACCTGGGTGGTGTTCGGCGAGGTGGTGGCGGCCCATATCGACCGCGCGCTCCTGGTCGACGGTGTCTACGACACCGCCGCCGCCCGCCCGATCCTGCGCGGCGGGGGCCTGGCGGACTATTTCGAGATCACGCCCGAGGCGCGCTTCCAAATGGAGCGGCCGGCGTAGTTCTCCTCCCCTGCGAAGCGGGGGAGGTGGCGCGGGCCGCAGGCCCGTGACGGAGGGGGCCGCCCGACAACGTCGCTCTCCACACTTGGTGTGGTTCCCCTCCCCGCGTTCCGCAGGGAGGAGAAGACTACGCCGCGATCATGCCGGAGCGGATCAGGTCGCGGCGGACCGCGTCGCGGCGCTCCGCCCACTCGTCGGCCAGTATGGCCATCAGCGCCACGTCGC
The DNA here is from genome assembly GCA_964249365.1 of uncultured Caulobacteraceae bacterium. Lineage (GTDB taxonomy): Bacteria > Pseudomonadota > Alphaproteobacteria > Caulobacterales > Caulobacteraceae > CAHJWH01. The sequence goes on from CAXUCS010000156.1 coordinate 5,104, forward strand.
GGAACTCGCCGTGCTTGAAGGCGTGGCGGCGAAGGTAGCCCTCGCGGCGGAAGCCGGCCGCGGCCTGGGCCTTCAGCGCCGTCTCGTGGCCGGCCGGCACCTCCGACCAGACCTTGTGCAGGTCGTATTCCGAGAAGGCGCGGTCGAGCCCCAGCGCCTGGGCGGCGCGTCCCGCGCCCCGCCCTCGCGCGTCCGCCTCGCCGATATACCAGCCCCACTGCGCCCGGCGCTGGGTGGGGGAGATGCTGACCAGCGTCAGCGCCCCGCACGGCTTGCCGTTCAGCGCGATGATCCAGCCGCGCCGGCGGGGGTCGGCGCGCAGGTCGTCGAACCAGCGCTGGTGGCCGGCGAACTCGTCGGGCGGCAGCTCGTACATCCAGCGGTCCACCTCCGGCTCGCGCCGCCAGCGGTAAAGGTCATGGACGTCGTCATCGACGAAATCGCGCAGCTCGATCATGGCGAGACCCTCTTCGCGCGGTTCGGCGACACTGCGTTAACGCTCCTACCCCAGACTCGCCGGGCCACGCCCTGCAACGAGGAGGCCGCACCCGTGGCCGGTTCCCCCGCCCCCCAGGTACGACCCTTCGCCATCGCCGGCCGCAGCGTCGGCCCCGGCCAGCCGCCTTTGATCATCGCCGAGCTGTCGGGCAACCACAACGGCGACATCGACCGCGCCCGCCGCCTCATCGACGCGGCCGCCGACGCGGGCGCCGATGCGGTGAAGCTGCAGACCTACACCCCCGACACCATCACCCTGGACCACGACGGCCCGGGCTTTCGCCTGGAGGAGGGGCTGTGGGCCGGGCGTACGCTCCACGACCTCTACCGCGAAGCCCACACCCCCTACGGCTGGCACCCGCCCCTGTTCGCCCAC
>CAXUCS010000157.1:0-5970 GCA_964249365.1 uncultured Caulobacteraceae bacterium
TGCCCGCTCCGCGGCTCCGCGCTGAGCTTCACGCTGAGATCGGTGGAGTTCCACGGGGTCACCGCGCTCTCGGCCGACCAGCTCCGCTCCACCTACGCCGACCTCCTCGGCCAGAGCATCCCGGTGTCCAGCATCTGCGACATCCGCGATCACGCCGCCACGCTGCTGTTCAACCGCGGCGTCCTCGCCCGGGTGGACATCCCGCCCCAGAAGATCACGGACGGCCGGCTGCAGCTGGAGGTGATCGAGGCGCACGTGGTCAATGTGCGCGTGCGCGGCGACGCCGGGCGCGCCCAGGCGGCGGTGGAGCGCTACCTCGACAAGCTCCGGGGCATGACGCCCTTCGACATGCGCAAGGCCCAGCGCTACCTGCTGCTCGCCTCCGACGTGCCGGGCGTGCAGGTGCGTGCGGCGGTGCGGCCGTCGGCCAACGGCGAGCGGGGCGCGATCGACCTCGACATCGCCGTGACCGCGGAGGCCGTGGACCTCGTCGCCAACGTCCAAAACCTGGAGTCGCGCTCGATCGGCCGCTTCGGCGGCCTCCTGCGGCTGGACCTCAACAGCCTGACCGACTTCGGCGACCGCACGTCGGTGGTCGGCTACCATACGCTCGACAGCGACGAGCAGGCCGTGATCCAGCTCCTGGAGGAGGCCCGCATCGGCGGCGACGGGCTGATCGCCCGCGGCTCGCTCGTCTACGGCGAGACGCGGCCGGGCGGGGCCGTCGCGCCGCTCGACCTGAAGAGCACCTCCTTCGTGGCCGAGGGCGAACTCGCCTATCCCCTGATCCGGCTGCGCCGGCGCAACCTGAACCTGGCGGCGGGCTTTGACGACATCGACGAGTCCACCGACACGGCCGGGACGCTGCTCTACCGCGACAAGCTCAGGGTCTTCTACGCCCGCGCCGACGGGGACGACCGGCTGGACCTGCTGTCCCGCGCGATCCAGCTCAGCGGCTCCTTGACCTTCCGCCGCGGGGTGGACGGGCTGGGCGCCAGCACCCCCGGCTCCGACACCCTGACCCGCCCGGACGGCAAGCCGGACGCCTGGCTCGTGCGGGGCTCCGGACGCGCGGCCACGACGCTGGTGGGCGCCTTCCAGATCAGCAACCAGTTCCAGGCGCAGTATTCGCCGGACCAGCTGTTCGACTACGAGCAGATCGCGCTCGGCGACCTGACCATCGGGCGGGGCTACGACCCGGCGGTGGTTCTCGGCGACAGCGGGTTCAGCGACGCCACCGAACTCCGTTACGGGCCGCTGCCGCTCCATCCGCTGGTGCTCGCCCAGCCCTACGTCTTCTACGACCTTGGCTACGTTCACGACAACGGGCTGGCGGTGGTGAAGAACCGCACCCTGACCTCGGCGGGGGCGGGCGTGCTGTTCCGGCTCGCCAACCGCATCAACGCCGACCTGACCTACGCCAAGCCGTTCCAGGCGCCCCTGCCCGGCCAGCCCCGGCCGACGCCGCGCCTCCTCCTGAACATCACCGCGGCCATACTGTGATGGCGGCGGAGAAGGACATCGCGTCATGACCCGCCCCGCCTCCCGCCGGCGCCGGATCGAGCTGATGGCCAGGAGTGCGCTCCACGGCGTGCTGGGCGGCGCGCTCGGGCTGGCCGCCACCTCCCAGGCCCAGGCCGCCTCGGGCCCGCCCCTGGTCACCGGCCTGCCGGTCCAGGCGCCCACCACGCCTCAGGTGGCCGGCGGCGCCGCGGGCCAGCCGGTGATCACCGTGACGGGCGCGGGAGGCGCCAGCCCCGCCACCATGGTGGTGCAGACCGACGCCGCCCGGACCCTGATCGACTGGAGCAGCTTCACCGTCGCCAAGCAGAATGCGGTGAACTTCACCTTCAATAACCGCAGCGACATCGTGCTGAACCGTATGCTGGACAGCACGCCGGTGATCATCGACGGCCACCTCACCGCAACGGTCGGGGGCGCCGTCGGCGGCAACGTCTGGTTCAGCGCCCCGGGCGGGGTGGTGTTTGGCTCCACCGCGGTCGTCAACGTCGGCGGCCTGCTCGCCACCACCGCCCTGGTCGACACCGCGAGCTTCCTCAACCCCAACAATACCTCCAGCTTCCCCTTCACCTATCCGGCGACGGGCTACCCGGGCACGACCGGCTACCCGGCCGGGACCTATTTCCCCGGCGGGCCGACCTATCCGGCCGGCTCCGCCTACGCCGCCATCACCGCCGCCCCCACGGCCGACACGGTGGGCGGAGTCGGCGGCGTGACGGTGCAGAGCGGCGCCTCGCTCACCGCGCAGGGTGGGCTCATGGCCCTGATCGCACCCTTCGTGAACGTGGCGGCGGGCGCGACGGTGACGAGCGCGGACGAGACCCCGGGCGGCGGCGGCGCGGGCAGCGTGCTCTATGGCGCGGCCAACAGTTTCACCGTCTCCCTGTCGCAGGAGACCTCCGGCGATCTAGACATGCTCCAGTTCGTCATAGACGACCCGTCGCAGGTGACCGACCGCCCGCTGCAGCTACTCGGGACCACGACGGGGACCAATGTCTACGTCGCCTCGCTCACCGCGTCCGGCATCGCCGGGGCGGTGCTGGACGCCACGGGCGCGATTACCGCAGACACCGCCTTTACCGGCGCCGGCGGCGACATCATCCTCTCCAACACCTCCGGGACGATCACGGCGGGGCAGGCCCCCGCCCAGCTCACGGGCCAGCCCGCCGTCACGCTCCGCATCGGCGACCTCACGGCGGACAACACGCTTTCCGGCGCCAGCAGCGGCGACATCACGACGGCCTCTGCGGCCACCAACCTGATCCGGGTCGCCGGCGCGGTGCAGCTGAACGCCTACGCCGTCAACGACAGCGGGACCCACTCGGGCCTCGGCGACATCGCGCTCGGCGACGTCACCGCCGGCGTGATCGCCCTGGAAGGCGCCAGCGTCACCGCGGGGGCGCTCACCGCCACCGAGTCCGGCGTCGGCGCGGGCGGCGCCGCCTCATCCATCAACGTCACCGCCGACGCGCGCCAGAACGACTTCAGCGCCGCCTCCCTGGTGGACGTCGCTTCGGTAAGCGCGCCCGGCAACGTGAACCTCGCCTCCGACTTCGGCTACGTCTCGGCGACCAGCGCAACCTTCACCAACACCGCCGCGCTCCCGACGCCGACGCTGTCGCTCACCAGCCGCAACGGAGACGCCTTCGTGGGCTATGGGCCGGGGGGCTCGACCGCGCGCGGCGGCGTCGGTACGGTCACCGGGCCGGGAAGCATCGACATCACCACGCCCGGCGACGCCTACCTGGACGTGGCTGCGGGATCGGGTCCGGTGACGCTGGGCTCGGTCACGGCGGACACGGCCACACTCAGCGCCGACGCCCTGACCATCACTGGCGTGGTCGACGGCCAGTTCGGGGCCACGGTGACGGCCCGCACCGGCGACCTCCGCGCCAACGAGATCGACAGCCAGCCGCCTCCGTTTTCCGGCGACGGGTTCGGCGACGTCCACGTCAACGCCACGCTCGGTTCGGTCTTCCTCGCCAACACCACCGCGGCGGACGTCTATGTCACCGCGGGCCAGCTCGCCCACGTCGACAACGCCACCAGCATGGCCCCGATCAGCGATCCCATCGACGTCAAGGGCGCGTCCGCCTACCTGGGCGTCGGCAACAGCGCCGACGACATCAACGTCACGGCCACCAACGGCTCGGCCACGGCCGTCGACCTGACCGCGCTCGGCAATGTGACGATCAAGGCGACCAACGGCGTCGCCTCCCTGCATTCCGCCACCCTGTCGCAGGGCGAGAACTTCGGCGAAACCGGCTACCCGAACACGGTAAGCGTGAGCGCCACCGGCACGGGGGCGGACGTCGTGATCGGCGATCCGGCGAGGACCACCGCCACAGGATTCGTCACCGGCGCGACCTCCATCACCGCCCAGGCCGACGAGGACGTCACCGTCAACGTCGCCGACCCGATCGCGCTGAACCTCGTCAGCGCCGGGCGCGACGCCAGCCTCACCGCCCCTACCCTGACGCTGGACACCCTCCGGGGCGCGCTGGCCGGCACCGTCAACATCGCGGTCGACGACGCCGGCTTCACCTATACGAAGGCGATCTCCGCCGGCGGCGCCGTCAACGTCAGCGCCAACGGCGCGGTCGCGCTCGGCGACCTCACGTCTCAGACCAAGGCGGTCGGCCTCAGCGGCGCGGGCGTCAGCGCCGGCACGGTGAACGCCGGAACCGACGCGACCCTGACCTCGAGCGGCGGCGACATCGTGCTCCGGGGCGACGCCACCGCCGGCAGGAACTTCTCCGCCGACGCGACCACCACAAACGGTGGGGATCTCTTCGGAACCGGCGCGATCACGCTGAAGTCCGTCACGGCCGGGAGCGGCTACATCGACCTGACGGGCTCGGGCGTCACCGCCACGGCGCTGACGGCCGGCGGCGCGCTGGGGGGCGCGTCCATCCAGGCGCTGGCGGCGGAGCCGTCGTCCGGCGCGGAGAGCGGTCCGGTCCAGGTCGGTTCGGTCCAGGCGCCGCAGAACATCACCCTGATCTCCGCCAACAACTCCGTCCTGCTGACCAACGCCGCCTTCACGGGGACGGCGGCGGCCGGTCAGGTCCTGACCCTCGCGGCCCAGGGCGGCCCCGTCTATGTGGGCTATGCGCCCGGTGCACGGGGCGGGAACCCGGTCGGCGGCGTGGGCCTGGTGAGCGGGCCCGGGACGCTGGACCTCAGCGGCTCGCTCGGGGTGGAGCTGGACGTCGCACCCGGCTCGGGCCTCGTGACCATAGGCTCGCTGCAGGCGCCGGACGCCAACCTCCTTGCCGACGCCCTGACGATCACCGGGATCGCCAGCGTCACGGGAGCGATCAACGCCACCGCGCGCACCGGCGACCTGAACGCCTTTGAGATCGACAGCTTCCGCGGCGACGTGACCGCCCAGGCCACGCTCGGATCGGTCTTCCTCGCCAACACCACGGCGGCCAACGTCTTCGTCACCGCGGCGGGGGTCGCCCACGTCGACAACGCCAACACCAATGGCAGCCCGTCGGACCCGATCGACGTCAAGGGCGCCTCCGCCTACCTCGGCGTGGGCAACAGCGCCGACGACATCAACGTCACCGCCACCAACGGCTCCGCCGTCGCTGGCGACCTGACCGCGCTCGGCGCCATCTCGGTCACGGCGACGAATGGCGCGGCCTCCCTGCACTCCGCCACCCTGTCGCCTGCTGAGGGCGAGGGCGAGGGACAAGCGCCTCCCCCCAACACGGTGGCGCTCGCCGCCACCGGGACAGGCGCGGACGTGCTGATCGGCGGCGTCGATGCGAGCGGGACTACGGGCTTCATCACGGGCGCGACCTCCGTCACCGCCCGGGCCGACCGCGACGTCACCGTCGACGTAGGCCGGGCCATAGAGCTGAACCTCGTCAGCGCCGGGCGGAACGTCAGCCTCACCGCGCCCGCCCTGGCGCTGGACGCCTTGCAGGGCGCGCTCGCCGGCGACATCGGCATCGAGGTCACGGACGCGGCCTTCTCCTACGCCGACCCCCTGACCGCCGGGGGCGCGGTGAGCGTCAGCGCCGCCCGCGCCCTCACCCTCGGCGATGTCACCGCCATGACCGGTCCCCTGCTTCTGACCGGCTCCAGCGTGGGTGCCGGGACCCTCAACGCAGGTGGAGCGGCGGACATCGAGGCGAGCACGGGGGGCATCTCGCTCGCGTCCCTCACCTCGGGCGGGGGCGCGACGCTCCAGGCGCCGGGCGGGGCCATTACCGTGACGGGATCGCTCGCGGCCAACGGCGGCGACGCGGTCCTGGACAGCGGGGGCGCCGTCACCCTGGGCGGTCCGGCCTCGGCGAGTGGCAGCTTCACCGCCAACGCCGGTTCGAGCGTGCGCGCCGGGGCGCTCAACGCAGGCGGGGCAGTGGACATCGAAGCAAGCACGGGGGCCATCTCGCTTGCGTCCCTCACCTCCGGCGGCGGCGCGGCGCTCCAGGC
>CAXUCS010000158.1:0-5944 GCA_964249365.1 uncultured Caulobacteraceae bacterium
CAGTGGGACCTGCGCGATCTCTATCCCAGCGACTCCGCCTGGGACGTCGCCCGCAAGGCTGTCCTGGCGGAGCTCCCCGGCCTGTCGAGGTTCAAGGGCCGGCTGGGCTCGTCGGCGGCCACGCTCGACGCGGCGCTGGCGGCGCGCTCCGACCTGCAGCGGCGGGTGGCGCGGGTGGTCACCTACGCCAGCCTGAGCGGCGACGCCGACGTGCGCGCTCCGGCCGGCCAGGAGCGTCAGGCGGAGGCCGCCGACCTCAGCGCCGCGCTGGACGAGGCGAGCGCCTGGATGGACCCGGAGATCCTGCAGATCGGCCAGCCCAGGGTCGCCGCCTTCATCGCCGAGAACGCGGACCTCAGGACCCGCTTCGACTTCCTGCTCGCCGACATCCTGCGCCAGCAGGACCACACCCTGTCGGCGGAGGGCGAGGCCCTGATGGCCGGGGCCGCCGATCCGCTCGGCGCCTTTGACGGCATTCGCGGGCAGCTCGTCGCCTCCGACATCCCCTGGCCGACCGTCACCCTGTCCACGGGCGAGAGCGTGCGGCTGGACGACCAGGCCTTTGTCCTGAACCGCGCCGCGCCGAACCGCGCCGACCGCAAGCTGGTGTTCGACAGCTTCTGGGGCGAGTACGGCAGGTTCCAGGGTACGATCGGGGCCAACTACGCGGCCCACCTCAAGGACGACGTCTTCCGGAGCAAGGCCAGGCGCTATCCGAGCGCGCTCGCCATGACCCTGTCGGCCAACGCCGTACCGGAAAGCGTCTACCGCACCCTGGTCGCGGAAACCAACCAGGGCCTGCCGCAGCTCCACCGCTATTTCGAGCTTCGCCGCAGGCTCCTGAAGCTGCCGGACATCGGCTACTGGGACAGCTACGTCCCGCTGGTCACCCGGGAGAGCCGCCTCACCCTGCCGCAGATGCGCGCCACCGTGCTGAAGGCGGTCGAGCCGCTGGGGCCGGACTATGTCCGCACGCTGGCCAAGGCCACGGCCTCCAACTGGATCGACCCCTATCCCCGGCCGGGCAAGGCGTCCGGCGCCTACATGAACCCCGGCGCCGCCTACGACGTGCACCCCTATCTGCTGATGAACCTCGGCGGCGACTACGAGAGCCTGAGCACCTACGCCCACGAGTGGGGCCACGCCATGCACACCCTACTGGCCAACGCGGCCCAGCCCTACGACAAGGCCCAGTACACCATCTTTACCGCGGAGATCCCGTCCACCTGCAACGAGCAGCTGCTCGCCCACTCCATGATCGCCAACGCCCAGACCAAGCAGGACAAGCTTTATTACCTCGGCATGCTGCTGGAGCTGATCCGCGGCACCTACTTCCGCCAGGTCATGCTGGCCGAGTTCGAGCTGGCCGTGCACGACAAGGCGCAGGCTGGCGAGGGCCTCTCGGGCGAGCGGTTCAGCCAGATCTTCCTGGAGATCGTGCGCCGCTACTACGGCGACAAGGTGATCGTGCCCTCGACCTACGGGTCGGAATGGGCCTATGTTCCCCACTTCTACAACAGCTTCTATCTCTACCAGTACGCCACCTGCATCGCGGCGGCATCCTACTTTGCAGGCTCGGTGCTGCAGGGCGGCGTGGCCGAGCGGGAGACCTATCTCGGCGTGCTCCGGGCCGGTGGATCGGACCATCCGGTGGCGGTCATCCGCCGCGCCGGGCTCGATATGACCAGCCCCACCCCCTACCGGGCGATCATCAAGGTGTTCGCCGACACCCTGGACCAGTGCGACGCGCTGCTGGCCTGACATCGATGCGCCCTCTGCTGACTGTTCTGCTCGCCGCCCTGGCGGGGTGTGCGGCGCATCCGGTCGCGCCGGCGCCGGCGCTGGCCAGGGTCGGGATCGTGGTTCTGAAGGCGGCCCCCCTCACCCTGTCGGACGAGCTGACCGGGCGGGTCGCGCCGACGCAGGCCTCCGACGTCCGGCCGCAGGTCAGCGGCATCGTGCGGGCGCGCCTGTTCGCGGAAGGCGCGCAGGTCCACGCCGGCCAGCCGCTCTACGAGATCGACCCCAGCCTCTACCGCACCGCGCAGGACCAGGCGGCCGCCCAGCTCGAGACCGCTCAGTCGACGCTCCTGGCCGCCCAGAGCAAGGCCGACCGCTTCAAGGCGCTCACCGATACGGACGCCGCCAGCCGCCAGGATGTCGACGACGCGGCGGCGGCCGCAACCCTCGCCAGGGCCTCCGTGCACCAGTTCCAGGCCGCCTTGCAGACCGCGAGGATCAACCTCGGCTACACCCGCCTCACCGCACCCATCTCCGGGCGGATCGGACGCTCGGCCATCACGGCGGGCGCGCTGGTGACGGCTGGACAGGCCACGCCCCTGGCGACGATCCAGGCGCTCGACCCGGTCTATGTGGACATCACCCAGTCCGCCTCGCAGAGGCTCTCCATGCGCCGTGCGGCGGCGGCGGGGCAGGCCCCGCCTGCGGGCGCTGCGGTCCGGCTGAAGCTGGAGGATGGCGGCGACTACCCGCTGCCAGGTCGGCTCGAGTTCTCCGAAGTGTCCGTCGACCCGGACAGCGGGACCGTGATCCTGCGCGCCCGCTTCCCCAACCCGCAAGGGCTGCTGCTGCCCGGCATGTTCGTGCGGGTGGAGCTGGCGCAGGCATCCGTGCCCCGGGCGATCCTGGCGCCGCAGCAGGCCGTCAGCCGCGGCCCGGACGGCGACGCCACAGCGCTCGTGCTCGACGCGCGCGACCGGGTGGTCTCGCGCCGGCTGCAGGTCGGGCCGGCGGTGGGCGACCGCTGGCTGGTCACCTCCGGCCTCTCGGCCGGCGACCGGCTTATCGTGGAGGGCGTCGCCAAGGTGAAGCCAGGCGACGTGGTCTCCCCCTTCGCGCTGCGCCAGGACGGCTGAGATGGGCGTCAGCCGCTTCTTCGTCGCCCGTCCCATCTTCGCCTGGGTGGTGGCGGTGATCGTGATGATGGTCGGGCTCGGCGCGCTGCTGACGCTGCCGGTGACCCGCTTCCCCGATGTGGCGCCGCCGCACGTGGACGTGCGGGCGACCTATCCGGGCGCCTCGGCGGAGACCCTGGAAGGCAGCGTCACCACCATCCTGGAGCAGCAGATCACCGGCATCGACGGGCTGGCCTATTTCGACTCCACCTCCGACAGCAGCGGCAATGTCGACATCGGGCTCACCTTCAACAAGGGCGTGAACGCCGACGTCGCCCAGGTGCAGGTGCAGAACAAGGTGCAGCAGGCGCTGTCCCGCCTGCCCCAGGAGGTGCAACAGCAGGGCCTTGTCGTCACCAAGGAGAACCCGGACTTCCTGCTCTTCGTCACCCTCTACGACACCACCGACCGCGCGACGCCTTCGGACATCTCCGACGCCGCGGTCAGCCTGTTCCAGGACGACTTGGCCCGCGTGCCGGGCGTGGGTCAGGTCGAGCCGTTCACCGCCGGGCACGCCATGCGGATCTGGCTCGATCCCTTCAGGCTCGCCGCCGTCAAGCTGATGCCGGCCGACGTAAGTGCCGCGGTGGCGGCCCAGAACGTGGACCTGTCGGCCGGGCAGATCGGGCAACTGCCCGCCGTGCGGGGCCAGATGCTCAGCGCCGTGGTCAAGGCCAAGTCGCGGCTGCAGACGCCCGACCAGTTCCGCGCCATTGTGGTCAAGGCCCGTCCCGACGGCTCGGTGGTGCGCCTGTCCGATGTCGCCCGGGTGGAGATGGGGCAGGAGGACTACACCAATGCGGTGCGGTTCGACGGGCACCCGGCCTCCGGACTGCGCATCCTGCTGGCGCCGGGCGCCGATGCGCTGAAGACGTCGGCCGCCGTCAAGGCGCGGGTCGCCGAGCTCGGCGCCCACATGCCGCCCGGCTACGCCTTCGCCTTTCCCCGCGACACGAGCGACTTCGTGCGCCTGTCGATCCGCGAGGTGGTGGAGACGCTGTTCACCGCCATCGTCTTCGTGGTGCTCGTCATGTACGCCTTCCTGCAGAGCTGGCGCGCGACCCTGGTGCCGGCGGTGGCGGTGGCGGTGGTGCTGCTGGGCACGCTCGGGGTGCTCGCCGCCTTCGGCTATTCCATCAATACCCTGACCCTCTTCGCCATGGTGCTGGCGATCGGCCTCCTGGTCGACGACGCCATCGTGGTGGTGGAGAACGTCGAGCGGCTGATGGCTGAGGGTGGCTTAAACGCGCGCGCCGCGACGCTCCGGTCCATGGACGAGCTGGGGTCGGCCCTGGTCGGCGTGGCGCTCGTGCTCTGCGCGGTGATGGCGCCAATGGCCTTCTTCGGCGGCTCGACGGGGGTGATCTACCGCCAGTTCTCGGTGACCATCATCTCGGCCATGCTGCTGTCGGTGGCGACCGCGCTCGTCCTCTCGCCCGCCCTGTGCGCCACCCTCCTCAGACCGCCATCTGCCGGGCGCGGCGTGCGCAGGCGCGTGTTCGAGCGCTTCAACCGCGGGCTGGAGCGGGTGACCGCAGCCTATGTGCGCCGGGTGGTCGCCCTCATCGCCCGGCCGCTGCGCCCCTGGATCGCCTACGCCCTGCTGCTGGTCCTGCTCCCGGCGCTCTTCCTGCGCCTGCCGACCGCCTTCCTGCCGGCAGAAGACCAGGGACAGGTCTTCGTCCAGTTCACCCTGCCGGCGGGCGCGACGGCGCAGCGCACCGATAAGGTGCTCAGGCAAGTGCAGCGCTACCTGTTGTCCGACGAAAGGAGCGGCGTGGCGCACCTGTTCACTGCGCTCGGGAGCGGCCTGTCCGCGGCCGGGCAGAACGTCGGCGGCGCCTTCGCCACGCTGCAGCCCTTCGGCCACCGCAACCTCGTAAAGGACAGCGCCACCGCGATCGCCCACCGCACCGTGGCGGCCCTGGGGTCGATCCCCGACGCCGACCTCTTCGCCACCACCCCCCCGCCGATCTCGGGCCTCGGGCAGTCCAACGGCTTCAGCCTGCAGCTCCTGAACAGCAGCGGCGTGCCGCGCGCCGAGTTCACCCGGCTCCGCGACGCGCTGGTGGCCGCCGCCGCCCGCGATCCCAAGCTCGCCAGCGTGCGCGCCGCCGACCTGCCGGACACCCCCCAGCTCAGGGTCCACATCGACGAGCCCAAGCTGGCCGTGCTCGGCCTGAACGAGGCCGACGTGACCTCGACCCTGACCGCGGCTTGGGGCGGCAGCTACGTCGGCGATTTCCTCGACCACGGCCGGGTCAAGCGGGTCTACATGCAAGCGGACGCGCCGTTCCGCAGCCTGCCCGCCGATCTCGACTCCTGGTTCGTGCGGGGGGCGGGAGGCGTCATGGTCCCGTTCTCCGCCTTCTCGACCATGAGCTGGGAGACCGGGCCCATCACCCTGTCGCGCTTCGCCGGCCGCGCCGCCTACGAGATCGACGGCGAGGCCGGCCCGGGCGCCAGCTCCGGCGACGCCCTGAAGGAGATCGTCGCCCTGCAGAAGGCCGTCGCGCCGCAGCTCGGCTACGCCTGGTCGGGCCTCAGCCGGCAGGAGGCCCAGGCCAGCGGGCAGGCGCCGCTGCTTTACGGCCTGTCGGTGCTCATGGTCTTCCTGTGCCTGGCGGCCCTGTATGAGAGCTGGTCGGCGCCGCTGGCGGTGCTGCTCGCCGTGCCGCTGGGGGTGGTGGGCGCGGTGCTTGCGGTGACGCTGCACGGCGTGTCCAACAGCGTCTATTTCCAGGTCGGCCTCCTGACCACCATCGGGCTGGCCGCCAAGAACGCCATCCTGATCGTGGAATTCGCCGAGCACGCGCTCCGCAGCGGCGAAGACCTGGTGCAGGCGGCGCTGGAGGCGGCTCGCCTGAGGCTGCGCCCGGTGCTGATGACCTCCTTGGCCCTGGTCGCCGGCATCCTGCCGCTGGCCGTGGCGACCGGGGCCGGCGCCCAGAGCCGGATCGCCATCGGCACTTCGGTGGCCGGCGGCGTGCTCAGCGCCACCCTGCTGTCGGTCTTCTACGTGCCGCTGT
>CAXUCS010000159.1:0-5915 GCA_964249365.1 uncultured Caulobacteraceae bacterium
TCTTCGACGAGGTCGACCAGGGCGTCGGCGGCGCGGTGGCCGATGCGGTGGGCCTGCGCCTGAAACGCCTCGCCGCCTCCGGCCAGGTGCTGGTGGTCACCCACAGCCCCCAGGTCGCCGCGCGCGCGGACGCCCAGTGGCGTGTCGCCAAGACGATTGCGGCCGACAGGACCGCCACCTCCGTCACCCCGCTCGGCGCCTCCGCCCGCGAGGAGGAGATCGCCCGCATGCTGGCCGGGGCCGAGGTCACGGACGCGGCCCGCGCGGCGGCCCGCGCGCTTATCGCGAGCTGACGGGCCGCGCCAAGCCGACGCTTGCAGCTCAAGGCTTCGCGCTCACCCGTCCGGCGGACGTTGCAGCCGACGCCGGCTGGAACTGCGGATCGCCTGCGACCTGCAGCGCGAAGGCGAAGGTGTCGGCGAACTGGCGGGCCATGTCGTCCTTGGCCACGCCCATGGTGTGGTGGCCGCCCTCGAAGTCGACCCGCAGCATGACCGGCTGGCCGCTGGAGCTCGCCGCCTTGAGCCGAGCGGCCATCTCCGCCCCCATCCAGGGCGGCACGCGGTGGTCGTTGGTCCCCACGGTGATCAGGGTGGCCGGATAGGCGGTGTGGTCGGTCACGTGAGAGTAGGCGTCCATGGCCCGAAGCGCCGCATACCCCTGCGGCGTGGCGGTCGACCCGAACTCGGCGGTGTTGGCGGGTCCGCCCTCGGTGGTCTCGAAGCGCAGGGCGTTGGTCATGGGCGCCCACATGATGGCGGCCTTCAGGAGGTCCGGCCGCTCTGTCACGGTGCGGCCGATCATGATCCCGCCCGCGCTGATGCCGATGCCGGTGAGCTTGTCGTGCGAGGTGAAGCCCTCATCCTCCAGCGCCTGGACCGAGGCGATGAAGTCGCGCCAGGTGTTGGGCTTGTTCGCCCCCTTGCCCGCCAGGTGCCAGTCCTCGCCGTACTCGCCGCCGCCGCGCACATGGGCTTCCGCCACCACGCCGCCCCGCAGCAGGAAGGGCATGAAGCCCGACATGAAGATGGGGTCGCCGGACGCGCCGTAGGCGCCGTAGGCCTCGGCCACGGTGGGCGCTGAGCCGTCGCGCTTCAGGTCCCGGCGGTGCAGCACCGAGACCGGGACGCGCGTCCCGTCCCTGGCCGTGGCGTAGATCGTCTCCACCGTGAGCGGCGAGAGGTCCAGGGCGAAGGGCGGGGCGAGATGGAGGTCCCTCGCCCGGCCGTCCACCACGTCCAAGGCGGCGACCGGACGGACGAAGGACTGCAGGCCGACGGTCACGCCCGGCGTGCGCAGGTCGGCGGCCAAGTCGCCGATGGCGCCAGGGTAGGGAAGCTCGACCGGAGACGCGGCGCCGGTGAGGTAGTCGATCCGCTCCAGCCGGAAGCCGGACGGGTCGCCGTAGGCGACGTAGAGCCCGTCCGCCGCCCCGGCTATATTGCGCACCACCTGCTGCTGTTCCGGCGCGACCACCTCGGCCCGGGCCATGTCCGGATGGTCGAGGTCGATGCGCACGATCTGGCGGCGCGGCGTGGTCCTGAACACCGCCAGATAGGCGTAGCGGCCGTGGATGACCGGGGTCAGGTCGACCTTGTCCGCGATGGTGGCGATGCGCCGCCAGGCGGCCGGTCCCGAGCGCGCCAGCTCGGCCGAACGCGCCACATACCACTCGGCCTCCTGGGACGTGCCGCTGCTGGTCTGGGCCAGCAGGTAGTCCGACCCGGGCTGGCCGACGATGGTGACCCAGGCGCTCCTTCCATACTGGCTGGCTAGCCCCACGCCCGAGGCGACCGGGCGGTCCCGGCCAGGGTCGTCGCCCGGGCGATGGGCCAGCACCGTCAGGTCGCGGAAGCGGTCGGCCGCGTCGGCGTAGTGCGCCTTCATGCGCGTGTAGAAGACCACATCGCCCGTCGGCGACCAGGATGGGATAGCCTGGCGCCCCCGGTCGATCACCTCCGGCAGCGGCTTGCCGGTCTTGAGGTCCAGCATGTGCAGGCTGGCCTCCTCCGACCCGCCCTCGGCCATGGCGTACATGAGGAAGCGGTTGTCGGGCGACGGCGCGTAGTAGGTGATGTTGGCGGTGGGGCCTGCCAGGGCGACGGGGTCCACCAGCCGCCGCTCCGTCCCGCCCTTGAGCGGGCGCACGTACAGGCTGGGCTGGGCCTCGGTCGCGCCCTGGCGCTGGTAATAGAGCAGGTCGCCCACGCGCTGCAGGCCGCTCAGGGCCACCTCGGAGCGGGCGGAAGCGAGGTTCTCCGCGACGAAGGCGCGATAGCCGGGCATGGCGGCGAAGTAGGCGCGGGTGGCGGCGTCCTCCGCATGGAGCCTCGCGGTGAACTCCGGCCCCATCGCCTCCATCCAGCGGTAGGGGTCGGTGAGCGTCTCGCCGTAGTGCGTCTCCGTCACCGGGCGGACGGAAGCCGGCGGCGCCCCTTGCGCCCGTGCAGACCCGCCGGCCGTGATCGACGCCGCCAAAGCTGTGACTAAGATCCTTCCAAGCATCGCCGCCCCCGCGTCCCCGATCGGCTAACGTCCCATACGACAGCCGCCCATGCAATCGTGCGTCCCGTCCATGGTCTTCCATGAAGCGGGACGCCCAGACGACACGCTTGGAGAAAGCTCTTGTCGGCGGCTGCTTGAAAGGATGACTAGGCGGGCGCGCCTAGCGCCTTCAGCACGGAGGCCGTTACCGCCGACGGGGCCAGCAGGTCGGTGGCGATCTGTGTCGTGACTACCGACGCGAGAGCCCACAGATAGGCGGGATGGACGCGATGTCGCACCACCAGGTCGACGGCGGGTCCCGCCAGCAACAGGAGGTCGGTCAGCCCATCGGCGACGAACGGCCATTGCGCGCCGAACAGCGGAAGCGGCAGGGCCCGCTCCAGCCCCGGTCCGATGACGATGATGGACGCGCAGAGCATCAGCCGCTTGTGCCAGTCCGCCTCCCGCCGCCGGACTACCCCCGCCGCCAAAAGGCCCGCGAACAGGGCGACGCCGAGGAACCCGCGGCAGAGAAAGAGGCCGTGCGGGTAGAAGGACGGGACCGAGCCGCTCCGCAAGGCGAGGAGGACGGCCCCATAGCCCATCACCACCATGAGGACCGCGAGGCCCGCGCCGAACCAGCCGAGCCTGCGGTGCAGGGCGAGCGATCCCCTGACGACGAGCGCGGGCTGGGCCACGAAGAGGACGACCCAGGTCAGGAACACCAAGCCGTGCACGACCAGGAGGGGCGGAAAGCCGGGCGTCGCAAAGTCCCCGGGCACGGTGTGGGAGAAGCCGAACAGCACGATCGCCGCCAGCACCAGCGCCATGACAAAGTAGAACGACCGCCCGACGTGGCGCGTCAGCTTCCGCTCGAACTGGATAGTGGTCATTCTCGCCCCCGCGATCTTCGGATAGCGCCTTAGCCCAGTCCTCTCGACAATGCACGGCGCCCGAGGTCGCGGGTATGGTGGGGCTAGGCCGGTGGCCGGCTAGGCGCTGATCAGGCCGGCCGTCGGCGCCGCCTCGCGGGAGTTGGGGAAGACGGTCCGCTCCAGGTCGTGGCGGTCGACACCCAGGTGGTCCTGCAGCACGCCCTTGAAGAGACTGCGGATGTCCAGCGTCGGGGCGAGGTCGCGCCCTTCGAACAGCCTGGCGGGAGCCAGTGTCGGCCAGTCGCCCACCATGGCGCCGGGCTTCACCGCGCCGCCCGCCAGGATGAGGGTGGAGGCCGTACCGTGGTCCGTCCCGCCGGTGCCGTTCACCCGCGCGGTGCGGCCGAACTCGGTGGCGACCAGCACCACCGCCCGGCTCCAGGCGTCGCCGAGGCCGGCGCGCAGCCCGTCCACCGCGCCGTCCAGCTGAGCCAGCCGGTTGGCGAGCTGCCCCTCCGCCGCGCCCTGGCCGGCGTGGGTGTCGAAGCCGTCGAGGCTCATGACCGCGATGGAGGGACCGTCCGGCTCGGCGAGGAAGCGGCCCGCGGTCTGGGCGACCGCGCGGGCGTCCCCGCCCTTCACCTGCTGGGCGCCGAGCCCTTCGGCCTCCGCCTCCGTGGCGAGACCGGAGGCCAGCGCCGGGCCGAGCAGCGGGTCGGCGCCGTAGAGGTCCTGCAGCACCGCGGAGAGCCGGGTCGTGCGCCCGTTCAGCCTGCCGCCGGGGCTCCAGCTCTCGGCCTCGACAGGACCCTGCAGGATGAGCGGCTCCTGCGCCCCGACCGCCAGCGCCCTGAACGAGGGCCGGGCGCCCGCCGCCGCCAGGGTCCGGTTCAGCCAGCCGGTCGTGGTCGCATAGAGCCGGTCTCCGCCCGACTCGAGCAGGTCCTGCGCTTCGAAATGGCTGCGGATGCGCTGGGGAAGGGCGACGGCGGGTGCGACCCGGGCCTGGCCGGCCAGGAGAAGCTGGTGGATGGCCCCGAGCTTGGGATGCAGGGCGAAGGGACCGCCGAGAGGCAAGGCCTTGTCGGGCGGGATCGCGATGGCGCCGCGCAGGCCGGCGTAGTCGGGGTCTCCCACCGGCGGGGCTGCCGACAGGCCGTCCATGGCGCCGCGGCATAGGATCACGACGAGCTTGCGCCGCGCCGTGGCGGGTTCGGCGAACGCGGCGCCCGCACCCATGAAGGTGAGCGACAGGCCCGCACCGAGGCCGAGGAACCTGCGGCGGCTGGGCCGGGCGCAGGCGGCCGGGCGGAAAGGCGCCTCCGTACTCATCGGCGTTGGAACTCCGGCGTCATGACAAGGAGGGCGAAGGCCTCGGGCCGGCTCTCCGCCCGTGACAGGGCGAGCGCGGACGCGTCTCCCAGGCGGCTTCCCAAGGCTTCGCGGGCGACCTGGCCGGGAGCGCCGGCCGGGGCGTGCGCGGCGGCGAAGCCGTCGGCCCAGTAGAGCCGCTTCATCAGGGCGTCCGGTGCGGCCCAGGCGCCCGCGGCGTCTGGCCAGCCGTTGGGCTGGGGCGCGTAGAAAGGTCGCTGGCCGAGGCCGCCCAGGGGATCGACGACATCCCGGCGGGCGTCGGCGGGGGTGGCGGCCGCCGCGCGCCAGGTCGAGACGAGGAACTCATAGGGCGCCTTCAGCTTCAGCGGGCGAGGGTCCCAGGCCTCCGGCGCGGTCGCGAGGGCCTCGGCGACATGGGCGAGATCGCCTCCCTTGGAGGTCCAGGCGTGCTCCAGGCGGGCGCAGAGCGCGGGCGGGGGATCGTCGGCGACGAAATGGGCGGCGATCCTGCGCGAGAGCCGCCTTGCGGTCCTCGGATCGGCGGCGAGCGCGGCCAGGATCGCGTCGATCGCCCCGAGGCCTTCCCCGTCGAAGCGGCGGCCCGTGATCGTGCGGGCGCCCGGCTCGTGCCAGTCCGGCCTGTAGACGAGCCCGCCGAGCTCGCCCCCGCCCGGCTTGCCGTTGCCGACGGTGAGCCCCGTGAGCGCCCGGGCGAACTCGGTCACGTCGGTCTGGCTATAACCCGCGTCGGCGCCGAGGGTGTGGAGCTCCAGGACCTCCCGGGCGAGGTTCTCGTTCAGCCCTGCACCCTGGCGGCGGAGCCCCACGGCGCTGTCCGGCCCGATGGAGTGCACCTGGTCCAGGTAGTGCAGCATGGCGGGATGGGTGGTGGAGGCGGTCAGCAGGGTCTCGAACCGGCCGAACACGTGCGGGCGGATGGCTTCGCGTTCGAACACCGGGGCGAGGACCTGCATCTCCTCGTTCTTCGACGCCACGGTGAAGTGGTTGGACCAGAACAGCGTCCACCGTTCCCGGAAGCCCGCCGGGGTTGCGGCCGCGAGCCGGGCGCGGGCCAGCACCTCGGCATCGGTCTGCTGGTCGAGCGGCTGCTTGGCGGCGCGCCGCAGGGCTTGGAGCTCGCCCGGAGCCTCGCCGGAGAACGCTTGGGGAGGGCGGCTTACCGGGTCGGGCGGGCTCGGCGGCGCGGCCGGACCGACCCCG
>CAXUCS010000160.1:0-5893 GCA_964249365.1 uncultured Caulobacteraceae bacterium
GCGTAGAGCTGGGCCGCCGCGCCCCAGACCCGCCGGCCGGGCGCGGCGTCCGCCACCGTCCAGGCGCGGGGCGGCGCGACGGCAAGGGTCAGCTCCTCACCCTCCAGGCGGTAGTAGCCCGGGGCGTCGGGCGCACGCAGCCGGCGTTCGCCGCCTTCATCCCGCACCTGCGCCTCGACCGTCCGACCGTCCTCATCGACGAGGCGGATGACGCCCTTGCCGAGGAAGGGCGCCGAAGCCCACTGGCCCGCCACCGCGCTGGCGAAACGCCGGTCGCCTTGCGCGCGCGAAGCCTTCAGCTGGGCGCGGCTGTCGCGGATGTCCGACTCGGTCCCGGAAGGCAGGCCTATGGCGTCCAGGATGGCCCGCAGGCTGTCCGGCGCGACCGTCTTCGGCTCGCCCGCGGCGTCCTCCCAGTCGACCAGCAGGCCCGCGTCCTCCGCCAACGCCCGCAGCGCCGAGTCGCTCATGACGCCGGCCCGAGCCAAGCCGCGAAGCTGAAGGGCGCAAGGTCGTCGACGACCGGAGCGGTCGCGTAGATCAGCTCGCCCCCGCGGAAATCCTCAAGGAGCCCGAGCGGCGTCTCCCCCAGGTTGACCGCGACCGACAGCCACAGGCCGTCGGCCATGCGCCAGCGCGCCGCCACCGCCTTCTCTCCGATCGCGTGCGAACCCAAGCCGTGAGCTCCGTTCAGGCGCGGAACGATATGGTGTCGCCGGAGCGCCAGGAGCTCGCGATAGAAGCCGCGCCACGCCGCCGCGTCCGGGCCCGGTTCGGGGCGGGAGCGCTCGAAGGTGGCCGCCGCGTTGGGGTCGGGGATGCGCTCGCGCGTGTCGGGATCGGAGAACTCCGGGAACTTGGCGAACTCCTTGCGGCGGCCTTCGCGCACCGCGTCGGCGAGCTGGTCGTGGAAGTCGGTGAAGAAGAGGAAGGGCGTGGTCGACTCCTCCTCCTCGCCCATGAAGAGGAGCGGGATCTGCGGGCAGAGCAGCAGGAGGGCGGTGGCCGCCCGGAGCGCCTCGGGGTGGGCCAGCGAGATCAGCCGTTCGCCCATGGCGCGGTTGCCGACCTGGTCGTGGTTCTGCAGGAAGCTGACGAAGGCGGTGGCGGGCAGGTCAGCGCTCGGCTCCCCGCGCGGTTCGCCGTCGTGGTTGGGCGAGGGCTCGCCCTGGTAGATGAAGCCTTCGGCGAGGCAGCGGGCGAGCTTCTCGGCGGGCCGCTCGGCGAAGTCCTGGTAGTAGGCTCCGCGCTCGCCAGTCAGGATCACGTGCATGACGTTGTGGAAGTCGTCGTTCCACTGGGCGTCGAAGGGGCCGCGGAGGTGGCCTGCGCCGTTGTGCTCGTTCTCCAGCACGAGGTGGAGGTGGCGCTCGCCCCCGGCGGCGCGGACCGCTCGGGCCATCTCGTCCAGCCAGTCCTGGTCCTTGATGGCGTGCACCGCGTCGAAGCGCAGGCCGTCGAAGCGGTACTCGTCCACCCAATAGACGGCGTTACCGGTGAAGTAGTCGCGCACCTGCAGCTTGTTGAAGTCAATGGCTCCGCCCCAGGGCGTGTGAACCGCCTCGTCGAAGACCTGAGGCGCATAGGCGTTCAGGTAGTTCCCGTCTGGTCCGAAGTGGTTGTAGACCACGTCCAGGAACATCTGGAGCCCAAGGCCGTGAGCGTGGTCCACCAGCCGCTTCAACTCGTCGGGCGAGCCGTAGGCGGCGGCCGGGGCGTAGGGCAGCACCCCGTCGTAGCCCCAGTTGCGCGAGCCCGACACTTCCGCGATCGGCATGAGCTCGATTGCGGTGATCCCGAGGTCGCGCCAGCCCTCCAGCCTCGCCGCCACACCGGCGAAGCCGCCGTAGACGCCCGGGTGCACTTCGAGGAGAACGGTCTCTGCCCAGGGCCGGCCGCGCCAGCCTTGGGTACGCCATGCGTAGGCGGCCGGGTCGACCAGCACGCTCCAGCCGTGCACGTCGCCGTCGGCCTGAGCCCGCGAGGCGGGGTCGGGCACGGCCATGTCGCCGATGTTGAAGCGATAGCGGGCGCCGGGCTCGGCTTCCACCTCCGCCTCGAACACGCCGTCGGCGTCGCGGCGCATGGGGGTGGCGCCCCGCCCGTCGATCTCCAGCTTTACCGAGTCCCTCGCCGGCGCCCAGAGGCGCAGGCGCCAGCGGCCGTCGGCGAGCTTTGCTGGGCCGAGGCTCACGAGGTCGGGTGGCCCAGCACGCTGACGAAGAGCGCGGCCGCGCGGTCGCACACCTCCAGCGTCTCGCCGGCCTCCAGGTCACGCTCCTCGGCGTCGGGGTTGGCGCTGTCCACCAGCATGCGGCGGCTGAAGGTGGCGGGCTCGGGCAGGGTGAAGTGGAGCGGGACGGACGAGGCGTTCAGGAGCAGCGTCATCACCTCCACCGTGCCGTCCTGCAGCCGGCTGGCGCGACGCATGGTCAGAGCGCGGCCCTCCGCATTGCCCCAGTCCTCCGTCGAGAGGTGCTCGCCCCGCTCGTCGAACCAGTCCACGTCCAGCACGCCCGGCGCGATCTCCTCCTGCCCGTAGAGGAAGGTGGAGGCGCGCAGCACCGGGTACTTGTGGCGGAGCGCCACCAGGCGCGAGGTGAAGCTCATGATCGCCTCTCCGTGCTCGGAGGCCGCTTCCTTCCAGTCCAGCCAATTCAGTTCGTTGTCCTGGCAGTAGGCGTTGTTGTTACCCTGCTGGCTCCGGCCGAACTCGTCGCCGGCGAGCAGCATAGGCGTGCCGAGCGCGGTCAGCAGCGTGACCAGCATGGAGCGGCGTACCCGGTCGCGGGTCCTCTGGATGGTGGCGTCGTCGGTCGGTCCCTCCACGCCCCAGTTGTTGGAATAGTTCTCGCTGTGGCCGTCCTTGTTGTCCTCGCCGTTGGCCTCGTTGTGGCGGCCCTCGTAGGAGACGACGTCGTTCAGGGTGTAGCCGTCGTGGCTGGCGAGGTAGTTGGTGGTCGCCCAGGGACGCCGCGCCCGGCGATCGAACAGGTCGCCGGAGCCGGAGAGCCTCGCGGCCATCTCGCCCCTCATGCCCGCATCGCCCCGCCAGAACTTGCGCACGCCGTCGCGGTACTTGTCGTTCCATTCCGAGAAGCCCGGCGGGAACTGGCCGAGCTGGTAGCCGCCCGGGCCGATGTCCCAGGGCTCGGTGATCAGCTTCAGCCGCTGCAGCGTGGGGTCGGTGCGAAGCACGTCGAAGAAGCCCGCGCCCCGGTCGAAACCGTGCGGCTCTCGCCCGAGCGTCAGCCCGAGGTCGAAGCGGAAGCCGTCGACGTGGAACTCCTCGGCCCAGTAGCGCAGGCTGTCGGCGATCATCTGCAGCACGCGGGTGGTGGAGGTGTTGACCGTGTTGCCGGTCCCCGTGTCGTTGATGCAGTAGCGCGGCTGGTCGGGCAGCAGGCGGTAGTAGCGGGCGTTGTCGAAGCCCCGGAAAGACAGGGTCGAGCCCTTCTCGCTCCCCTCGGCGGTGTGGTTGTAGACCACGTCCAGGATGACCTCGAGGCCGGCGGCGTGCAGCCGGCGCACCGCCAGCTTGATCTCGTCCACCGTACCTTCGCTGAGGTAGCGCCGCTCGGGGCTGAAGAAGGCCAGGCTGTTGTAGCCCCAGTAGTTGGAGAGTCCTTTCTCCGTCAGGAACTGGTCCTGCACGAAGCCGTGGATGGGGAGGAGCTCGACAGCCGTGACGCCCAGCCGCTTTAGGTGGTCGATCACCTTGGGATGGGAGAGCGCATTGAAGGTGCCGCGCTCGGCCTCGGGCACCTCCTCCATCAGCTTGGTCAGGCCCCGCACATGGGCCTCGTAGATCACCGTGTCCTTCCAAGGGGTGTTGGGACGGCGGTCCTCGCCCCAGTCGTACTGGGAGGAGACCACGGTGGCCTTGACCATGTCCGGCCCGGAATCGAGCTCGCTGAAGGTCAGGTCGTCGCCGGAGTCCACGTCGTAGCCGAACAGCGACTTGGACCAGCGCAGCTCGCCCCGGGTGCCCTTGGCGTAGGGGTCGAGCAGCAGCTTGTTGGGATTGAAGCGGTGGCCCTCCTCCGGGAGGTAGGGGCCATAGCAGCGATAGCCGTAGACCGTGCCGGGGCGGGCGTGCGGCAGGTAGCCGTGCCAGACCTCGTCGGTGCACTCCGGCATCTCGAAGCGCCCGATCTCCTGGACGCCGTCGGTGTCGTAGAGGCAGAGCTCGATCTTCTCGGCGTTGGCGGAGTAGACGGCGAAATTGACCCCCAGCCCGTCGAAGCTCGCGCCGAGCGGGTACGGCGATCCGGCGTCGAGCCGGTCCGGAAGGTTATTCAAGAGCGGGGCCCCTCAGGATCAGGCAGGCTTCAGAACGGTCATCGCCAGCGGCGGCAGGGTCAGCTCAAGGGACTGGGAACGGCCGTGGGCGCTGTGCTGTGCGGCCTCAACCTGCCCGCCTGAACCTAAGTTCCCGCCGCCGTAGACGGCGGCGTCGGTGTTCAGCACCTCGCGCCAGACGCCCGCCTGCGGCACGCCGATGCGATAGCCGAAGCGAGGCATGGGGGTGGCGTTCAGGATGCAAAGCAGCGGCGGCCGGCCGGGCGCCTTGCGGAAGAAGGCGAAAACGCTGTTGGTCGCGTCGTCCCCCACCACCCACTCGAAGCCGGCCGGATCGGCGTCGCTCGCGTGAAGCGGCGCTTCGGCGGCGTAGAGGCGGTTCAGGTCGCGCACCAGTCGCTGCACGCCGGCGTGGTCGGGGTGGTCGAGCAAGCCCCAGTCCAGCTCGGCGTCATGGTTCCACTCCTTCCACTGGGCGAGCTCGCCGCCCATGAAGAGGAGCTTCTTGCCCGGGTGGGTCCACATGAAGCCGAGGTAGGAGCGGAGATTGGCGAACTTGCGCCAAGGGTCGCCCGGCATCTTGTTGATGAGGCTGCCCTTGCCGTGCACCACCTCGTCGTGGCTGAGCGGCAGCACGAAGCGCTCGGAGAAGGCGTAGATGAGGCCGAAGGTCAGCCCGTTGTGGTTCCAGGAGCGGTAGACCGGATCCTGCTCCATGTAGTGGAGCGTGTCGTGCATCCACCCCATGTTCCACTTGTAGTTGAAGCCCAGGCCGCCTTCGCTGACCGGCGCGGACACGCCGGGCCAAGCGGTGGACTCCTCCGCGATCGTGACCGCGCCGGGGGCGTACTCCGCGACGATCTCGTTCAGCCGCTTGAGGAAGGCGACCGACTCCAGGTTCTCGCGGCCGCCATGGATGTTGGGCACCCATTCGCCGGCCTTTCGGCTGTAGTCGCGGTAGAGCATCGACGCCACCGCATCGACCCTCAGCCCGTCGACGTGGAAGGTGTTCAGCCACCAGAGGGCGCTGGAGATCAGGAACCCCTGCACCTCACGCCGCCCGAGGTTGTAGATCAGGGTGTTCCAGTCCTGGTGGAAGCCCTCGCGCGGGTCTGCGTGCTCGTAGAGCGCCGTGCCGTCGAAGTGCGCCAGGCCGTGGATGTCGGTCGGGAAGTGCGCCGGCACCCAGTCCAGGATGACGCCGAGGCCAGCGCGGTGGCAGCTGTCCACGAAACGCGCGAACCCCTCCGGCTCGCCGAAGCGCGACGACGGGGCGAACTGGCCAAGCGGCTGGTAGCCCCAGGAGCCCGCGAACGGGTGCTCCATGATGGGGAGGAGCTCCAGGTGGGTGAAGCCGAGGTCAGCGGCGTAGGGGATGAGCCGCGCCGCCAGGCCGTCCCAGTCGAGCACGCCCTCCGCGTCGCCCTCAGGCCTGAGCCAGGAGGCGGCATGCACCTCGTAGACGCTGACCGGCGCGTCCGCCGCCTGGCGGGCGGCGCGTTCGGCCATCCAGGCCCCGTCGGTCCAGCCGTGCCGGAGCGGGGCCGCGACGACCGAGGCCTGGGCGGGCGGCGTCTCGGCGGCCCGGGCC
>CAXUCS010000161.1:0-5887 GCA_964249365.1 uncultured Caulobacteraceae bacterium
GGGCCGCGGCGTCCGCGGCCGACACGCCCGGCGGCGCGCTCACCGGTGGGCCGAGGCGGTCTGCACAGCGCCGCCGCCGGAGCTCTCCGGCTTGTCGCTCACCGTGTAGACCTGGCCGCTCTTGGTCATGAAGAGCTTCTCCATCTCCGCGCGGTTGAAGGGGCGCGAGCCGAGGCGGCCGAACACCGCCACCTGGCCGCCACCCTCGTCCACCGCGCGGTCGCGCTCAAGCCCGCGCGAGAGCGCCAGCGCCGGGTGGCGGGTGTGGCGCCAGGCGATCAGCTCCGGCTTGGGCTCCGGCGAGAAGCCGTAGTAGTTCGGCTGGCTGTCCGGGCTGGTGAGCTGCAGCACCTTCAGTCCGTTGCGCCCGTCCGCCACATAGGCGAACAGCGAGGCGTTGGTGGAGCCGACCACCACGTCGCGCGCGTCGTTCAGCTGGCCGTTGAAGGTGACGCGCTGGTAGAGCTTCGGCTTGTCCGCCGTCTCGATGTCCAGGATCACCAAGCCGTCCGCGCCGGCCGCCACATAGGCGTAGGTGCGCGCGATGTAGAGCTTTCTGGCGTCGTGGAGCGCAAAGGTGGCGCCCGGCACGACCCTGGGCGCCAGCATGTGGGTGACGTCCAGCACCTCCACGCCCGCCGCATCGGTGACGTAGAGGTAGCGGAACTGGATGGCGCTGGCCCGCACGTCCTTCAGCGGCACGACCGCGGCGAGCCTGGGATGCAGCGGGTCGTCGAGGTCCACCACCACCAGGCCTGCGTCCGCGGCGATATAGGCGACGTGGCCGGCGAGCGTGGCGTGGCGCGCGCCCTTCAGGATCCCCTGGGGGTTCCAGGTGATCGCCCGGTGCAGGAAGTTGTTCTGCGGGTTGCGGTCGTTCAGCGTGTTCACGTCCACCAAGTACATCCCCTCCACCGCGTCGGTGACCAGCGCGTAGTTGTAGATCGAGTGGAAGGGCTGCTCCTGGTTCATCGCCCGCATGGTCGGGGTGTTGCGGGACGGCGCGATGGGCTGGTTGGTCGGGAGCGCCACGCAGGTGGCGTCGCGGCTCGCCACATGGGTGTCCTGGCCGAAGGGCGAGTCCGGCGCCTTGATGATGCGTTGCGAGATGTCCTTGTTCCCCACGCTCGCCACGTCGTAGACGCGCAGCCCGTCGCGTCCGGCGGCGGTGAAGAGGTATTCGCCGCGGAGCTGGATGCAGTTCACGGCGCCGCCCGCACCCTCGCTCGGGTTGGCGATCTCCTCCTCCGCCTGGGTCTCGCCGGAGGTGAGCGGGTGCTTGGGGTTGAACGGCTTGCCACGGGTCCAGTCGATCAGCTCGCGGCCGTTCTTCTCCACGTGGAGCTTGTAGTAGTCCGGATAGGCGTACTTCTGCAGGTAGGAGCCGAACACCGCCTGGGGCTCGGTGTATTCGGTGACGCGCACCGCCTCCACCGCATGGTCCTCGCCGACCCAGGCGTGCATGCCCACGAAGTTGACGTAGTTGGTGCCGAGCAGAAGGAGCTGGGCCATGATGGCGTTGTTGTCGTTCTCCTTGGAGACGTGGCAGTCGCTGCAGGTCTTGGTCTCGATCCGCCGTTCGGTGTGGGGATAGTGCGGGGCGAAGGCCTGTGAGGAGAAGCCGATGGCGCTGATCGGCGGCTGCTGCACATAGATGCGGTCGCGGTTGATGTTGGTGGACGACAGGATCAGCGCCGAGGTCGAGCGTATCGGCGCCACCTCGTGGCCCTTGGTCGTCATGTGCACGCCGAGCTGGAACATGTCGTCGCGCGCGACCTGCGGGTTGTAGGTGGCGTAGTTCCTCGTCTCCTCGCCCTCGTAATGGTGCGAAGTGGTCTTCCAGTTGGCCTCGATCGGCAGGTGGCAGCCGGCGCAGGACGTCGTCCAGGAGAGGTGGCAGGTATAGCATTCCATGCTGCCGTCGCCATGCGCGCGCTCGGACTTCTGCACGTCCAGGCCCCAGCGGTAGTCGTTGGGCCCGTCGCCGATCCGGCTCATCAGCTTGGCGCGGGCGGCCTTGACGTTGTACTTGGGGCTTGAAGGGTCGACGCTGTCCTTCACCAGCGAAACCTCCCACTGCAGCTTGGGATCGACGATGGAGCGCTGCACCAGGACGCGGCGCCCGTCCTTCTCGATCCATTCGAAGCGGCGCTGGCCGTCGGGGTTACGTAGCGCGGACAGGTCGTCGCCCGCCGGGCGCGCGTCGACGTTGGAGGTGCGCAGCGTCGGATAGCTGTCCACCGTGCCGTGGCAGTCCTTGCAGCCGATCTCCACGGCGTTGGCGACCTCGCCCTGGATCATGCCGTTGCCGTGGCTGTCCTGGGCGAAGTGGCAGTCGGCGCACTGCATCCCGACCTCGGCGTGCACCGACATCATGTGCACCGCCTTGCCGACGTTCTGGCCGACGGGCTCGAACTTGGGATCGCCGGGCCGGCGCCACTTGTCCGGATCGTCCGGCGAGATGATGTTCCCGTCCTTGTCCAGGAGGTTGCCCTTCCGGTCGCGCTTGTAGATGCCGCGGAAGTTCCAGCCGTGGCCGTGGTAGTCGGCGAACTGCGTCTCCTTCAGGGTGGGATTCAGGTCGGTGACGTTACGGGTGAAGTTGACGTCGCCCCACTTGCCGCGCACCGCCGCCCCCTCCGGGTTGCGATCCAGGATGGCGCGCTGTTCGGCGATGGTGGGGTATTTCTGCGCCTTGGGCCACATCGCGGGCGCCTCGGACTCGTAGTCCCACATGGTGTAGCCGAGGTAGCTGTTCAGGAAGACGTTGGGCTGGTGCATGTGGCAGGTCATGCACTGGCTGGTCGGGATGGAGCGCGTGAAGACGTGCTTCAGCGGGTGGCCGGACTGGTCGTGCGGGATGGTGGGGTCCACCGACTGGCTCATGCCGTCGCGACCATAGGCGGCGTAGGTCAGGCTGTGGCGCGGCTCGCGGTCGTTGGCGTAGACCACGTGGCAGGCGCCACAGCCGGAGGTGCGGTAGTCGCCGGGCTGGTCGTTGGTGCCCATGAACCACATGAGCGGGTCGTTCAGCCGCGTCTTGTGGATGTTGAGGAGCGGGATGGCGACGCGCAGTCCCGTGCCCGGCCCGCGGTTGGACTGGCGGATTTCCGGGCGCCCCGGCTCCTCCAGCTTCTGCAGCTCGCCGTTGGAGTCGGGGTTGCCGATCTCGGGGAACTGGGTGCCGATGGTGCGGCCGCCCCGCTCGAACACCCGGAAGATGTCGGCCGGCGGCGTCACCTGCCAGGTCGGCAGCGGCGCCAGCGAGGGAAGGTTTCCCCGCGCCGCCTGTTTGGGCGTCACCGTGCCGATCGCCGCGCCCTCCCCGCCCGGCGCCAGGATCTTCGCGGGCAGGCCGTCCCTGGTGTAGCTCTCGCCGAGCACGTAGTTCTTGTAGGGCAGGATGCCGTTGTTGTAGCTCGCGCCGCCGAACAGCATGGCCCCGGTGGCCATGATGGAGCGCTCGCCCGCGTGCACCACGTCCAGGTGGCAGGCGCCGCAGGCATCGCGCGCCGCGCGGTAGTCCGACGGGTTCTTGAAGCGGACGAACTCCGGGCTCTCCTTATTCAGGAGCGTGTAGGACTGCTTGGGGTTGGCCGAAGACGGATAGCCCCAGGTCCGGGGGTAGAGCGGCAGGACATGGGCCTGGTCGCGCAGCGCCGCATAGCCCTTGGACTTGGGGTCCAGCCCCTTGGCGGCGTGGATGGAGGCGTCGCCGCCGTGGCAGTCGGTGCAGCCGAGGATGACATTGGCCTGCGGGTGCATGGACACGCTGTCCACCTGGGTGTGGCAGCTCATGCAGCCGGCGGTCTTGGCGTCGGCCTGCGCCTGGGTCTGGCTCCTGGGCGCCGGGGGGGCGTGGACGCGGCTGTAGTCGGCCAGGCGCGCCACCTCCGGCTTTTCGCTCTCCTCGGAGCGGGCGTCGCGGGCCCCGCCGCCGAGGAGTTGCAGGACGAGGAGGACGCCGACCACGAGCGCCGAGGCGCGGCCGAGCCGGCGCACCGGCTCTCCCGCGGTCCGCCTCAGGCTGTCGATGATGCGCGCCAAAGCTCCCGTCCCCCGGTCAGTAGGTCAGTACGGCGTTCAAGAGGACGGAGTAGTAGACGTCGCGCCGGTCGGAGTTGTCGAACAGCGCCTGGAACCCGTCGCCGGGGATCAGCGCCGCCGCCGAAAGCCGGAAGACCACGTTCTGGATGAAGCCCGGCCGGTAGATGGTCGCGGCCGAGAGGTCCCAGCCGATGTCGTCGCCGATGTCGCCCTGGTGGCGGAAGAACTCGAGCGAGCTGGTGTCGGCGAAGTCCAGGTGGTTGACGTTGGCCGAGACCCGCCACTGGGGCAGGATGTCGGCGTCCGCGCCGAGGCCCAGCAGCAGCACGCCCGGATTGATGAAGTTGGACTGGCCCTCGTCCTTGGAGGTGCGAAGGTCCGGCAGCACGCCGTTGCGCCCCACCAGGCTCACCGCCTGGCCGCCGCCGATGAAGGGGGTGCCCTGGCGGATCCAGTAGCTGGTGTCGGCGCCGGCGAACTCCGGGTTCTCCTCGATGGCGTCGAAGCCGCCCTCGTGGTTGTCGGTGGCCTTGCCGTCGCCGCTGGCGTAGAGCGCCGAGCCGCGCACCCGCACGAAGCTGAAGTCCATCGAGGGCTCGGCGGCGAGGAAGAAGGCGGAGATGTCGCCGGCGTGGCCGGTGATCTGGTTGTCGCGGTCCTGGCCCACCGAATAGTAGCCCGAGACCGTCAGGTTCAGCCGCCCGAGCCGCCCGTCGCCGTTGTAGCCGAGGTAGACCACGTCGTAGTCGCGCCCCCGCCCGTCGCCCAAGAGCGCCGGGCGCACCGGGAAGCCGTTAGTGTCGTAGGTCGACTCGTTCTCCTCCCGGTTCATGTTGTAGACCACCGTCGCCTGGCTGGTGAAGCCCGGCCGCGGCAGGTCCTGGCGATACAGATTGGCGACGAAGACGTAGTCCTTCCGCGGGTCGGTGATGTCGTTCAGGCCCGAGTTGGTGTCCTTCTCCAACCGGTCGAAGACGGCGAGGTTGTACTGCCAGCGGTTGCCGTCGCGGTCGCCGAAGAGCCGGATGCCCGGCTGGTCGTCCTGGAACAGGAAGC
Organism: uncultured Caulobacteraceae bacterium; assembly: GCA_964249365.1. Classification (GTDB taxonomy): domain Bacteria; phylum Pseudomonadota; class Alphaproteobacteria; order Caulobacterales; family Caulobacteraceae; genus CAHJWH01. The sequence continues at coordinate 5,104 of CAXUCS010000161.1, forward strand.
CGCGGAAGTCGGCGGAGAAGGGCTGGATGCCGACGCGCAGGCTGTCGAAGTCGTAGCGCTCCGACACGTTGCGCAGGTGCTTCTCGACGAAGGCTTCCTGCACGCCCACGAAGCCGTCGGTGCGGGTGTCGCCCGCGGTCGACTTGATACTGAGCACCTGCAGCTCGGGGCTGGTGGCGTAGTTGACGTTGAAGCCGAGCGTGATCTTGAAGTCGAGCTCCTGCGGCTTGAAGGCGGTGGAGCCCCGCACGAACTCCGCGCTCGCCAGCCACGTCTGGCTGAAGAGGAGCGAGTCGGAGCGGCCGAAAGGGTCGTCCTCGCCGGCGCGGTTGCTGGTGGCCACCCCCGTCGGCACCGGGAAGGAGCGCGGCTCCAGCACCGTGTCGGACACGAGCCCGGCGATGAAGAACCAGTCGTGCGTGCCGAAGATCGGGATGTCGCCCTTCAGCACGTTCTGGTTGTAGGGGTCGAGCAGGCGCGGCTTAACCAGGCCGAGCGTGGTGGCGAGCCGCCAGCGGTCGGCGACCGGCGGAGTGCAGGGCGAGGTGTCGGCCTGACCCGCAAGCTCGGGCACGCAGCCGTAGAGGTCCTGCAGCTGGGTCGGGATCACCGCATTGGGGTCGATCGCGACGGGGACGGCCTCCTCCGCAGCCCGGCCGGGACGGTGGCGCTCCAGCTCCGGGTCGGCGGCGACCGGGGCGAGCGGGTCTTCGCCCGCAGCGTCCGGCGGCGTGGTCGCGACGGGCGCCGCCACGCCGCCGCCGGTGAACGTCACGCTCGGCGC
>CAXUCS010000162.1:0-5546 GCA_964249365.1 uncultured Caulobacteraceae bacterium
GCCCGGTCCACGCGCTGTTCGCCGCCGACCCGAGCCGTTACGGTCCCTACGCGCCCTCCACCCGCCTGTTCCTGAACGTGCTGTTCGCCGACCCGGCCTGGCTCGACCCTTCGGCTTCGGCCGGCGGGGCGGGGGGCGAGCTGATCGACTGGCCGACGGAGGGAGCCGCCAAACTCGCGCGCCTGGGGACGCTCCATGAGCGCTTCCGCCAGGGCGGCGACGCGCCGCGCCGCGCCGACCTGCAGCGGTTCCGCCGGGAGGGCGGGGCGGACCTGGAGGGCCACGCCCGCTTCGAGACGCTCCACGCCCATTTCGCCGCTGCGACGGCGGTAGCGGGCGGCTGGCAGGCTTGGCCGCAGGCGTACCACGACCCGAACGGCGCGGCCGTGCAGGCCTTCGCCCGCGACCATGCGGACGCGGTGGACTTCCACGTCTTCCTGCAGTGGCTCGCCGACGGGAGCCTCCAGCTCGCGCATGCCGCCGCGAAGGAGGCGGGCATGGCGGTCGGCCTGATCGCCGACCTGGCCGTGGGGATGGACGCGGGCGGCAGCCACGCCTGGAGCCGGCCGGGCGACCTCCTCCACGGGCTGTCGGTCGGTGCGCCGCCGGACCTCTTCCAGCCCCAGGGGCAGGACTGGGGCCTGGCGGCCTTCTCGCCCCAGGCGCTCCGCCGTTCAGGCTTCGACGCCTTCATCGCCACGCTGCGGGCGGCCATGAAGCATGCCGGGGGCGTCAGGATCGACCATGCCATGGGGCTGCAGCGGCTCTGGCTGACGCCGCAGGGCGTGGAGCCCAGCCAGGGCGCCTACCTCCGCTATCCCCTTACCGACATGCTCCGCCTGATCGCGCTGGAGTCCTGGCGCCACAAGGCGGTGGTGGTGGGCGAGGACCTCGGCACCGTGCCGGACGGCTTCCGCGAGACCACCACGGCGGCGGGGATGTACGGGATGCGCGTGCTGTGGTTCGAGCGCACCGACGACGAGGGCTTCATCCCGCCCGACCGCTGGAGCGGCGAGGCCATGGCCATGACCTCCACCCACGACCTGCCGACCGTCGCGGGCTGGTGGAAGGCCAACGACGTGGACTGGATGGAACGGCTGGCGAAGACGGGCCGCCATCCCGACTACGCCGCCGAACGCGCCGGCCGCGAGGCGGACCGTGAACGGCTCTGGCGTGCGCTGGAGGAGGCCGGCGCGGCGACAGGCCTGCAACCGCCCCCTTCTGGCGCGCAGGACGCGGTGGACGGCGCGGTGGCCTATGTCGCGCAGGCCGGCTGCGAGCTGACCGTCGTGCCGCTGGAGGACCTCCTCGGCCTCCAGGAGCAGCCGAACCATCCCGGCACGGTCGATGAGGCCCCGAACTGGCGCCGCCGCCTCGCCGCCGACCCCGACACCGAGCTGGACGCGCCGCGCGTCGCCGCCCGCATCGCACGGCTGAACCGCGAGCGCCCCAAGCCCGTGAGGCCTGCTTGATCCCCCGCGCGACCTACCGCCTGCAGTTCCACAAGGAGTTCACCTTCGCCGACGCCGTCCCGCTCGCGCCCTTTCTCGCGCGGCTCGGCGTCAGCCACGTCTATTCCTCGCCGATCGGCACGGCCCGGGCGGGGTCCACCCATGGCTACGACCAGGTGGACCCCACGACGGTGAACCCTGAGCTCGGGGGTGAGGAGGGGTTCCGGGCCCTCGTCGCGGCCCTTCGGGCGGAGGGGCTCGGCGTGGTGCTGGACATCGTGCCGAACCACATGGCGGTCGGCCAGGCGGACAACCGCTGGTGGCTCGACGTGCTGAAGCATGGGCAGGCGAGCCGGCATGCCGAGCTGTTCGACATTGACTGGGACCCCGCCGACCCGGTTCTGAAGGGCAAGGTCGCCGCCCCGTTCCTCGGCGCCCCCTACGCCGAGGTGCTGGCGTCCGGCGACCTCCAGCTCAAGCGTGACGGGGAGACGGGTGAGCTGGCGGTCTGGGCCTACGGCGCCCACGCCTTCCCGCTGCGCCTGGAGGACCAGGGCGTGTTCGGCGAGGGCGAGCAGCGGGCCGCACGCTTCGACGGCCGGACGGACGCCGGCCGCGCGGCGCTGCACGACCTCCTGGAGCGACAGCACTTTCGCCTGGCCTGGTGGAAGACGGCCGGGGACGAGATCAACTGGCGGCGCTTCTTCGACATCACCGAACTCGCCGGCGTGAAGGCCGAGCGGGACGAGGTGTTCGACCTCGTCCACGCCCTGCCGCTCCGCTTCTACGAGGAGGGGCTGATCGACGGGGTGCGCTGCGACCACGTCGACGGGCTGGCCGATCCCGCCGGCTACTGCGCCAAGCTCCGCACGCGTCTGGACGAGGCGCAGGCGCGCCGCCCGGCCGAGGCCGAGCCCGGCCCGGCCTATTTCGTGGTCGAGAAGATCCTCGCCCAGGGCGAGCGGCTGTCGCCCGAGTGGCGGACCGACGGCACGACCGGCTACGACTACATGAACGAGGCCGCCGCCCTCCTGCACGACCCTTCTGGCGCCGACGCGCTGACCGACCTCTGGGTGGAGGTCAGCGGCCGCACCGGCGCCTTCGAGGACGAGGAGCGCCGCGCCCGGCTGGAGACGCTGCGCCGCGCCTTCTCCGGCCAGCGGGAGGCCTGCGTGCGCGCCTTCCACCGCGTGGCGCGATCGGACCTGTCCACGCGCGACCTGACGTCCGGCATGATCCGGCGGGGTCTGACCACGCTCCTCAGTGTCTTCCCGGCCTACCGCACCTATGGCGTGGGCGCTTCCGCGCCGCCGTCCGACCTGCCGCTTCTCGCTCACGCTCTGGAACGGGCGGCGCCTTTCGTCGCGCCGGGGGAGGGGCCGGTCCTCCGGCGCATCGCCGACTGGCTGGGCGGCGAGGGACCGGGCGAGGAGAGGCTCCGGGCGGTGGCGGTGCGCCGTTTCCAGCAGCTGTCGGCCCCCGTGTCGGCCAAGGCGGTGGAGGACACCGCCTTCTACCGCTACGGCCGCATCCTCTCGCGCGACGACGTGGGCTCCGACCCCGCCCGGCTGGCGGCGACCGTCGCCCATATGCACGAGGCCAATGCGGAGCGGGCGCAGACCTATCCCGCCGCCATGCTGACCACCGCCACCCACGACCACAAGCGTGGCGAGGACGTGCGTGCGCGCCTGGCGGTGATCAGCGAGCGCCCGCAGGCCTGGGCCGAGCGCGTGCGCCGCTGGGGCGAACTGAACGCGCCGGTCTCGGGTGGGGTCGATCCGCTCGACCTCTACCCGCTCTACCAGACCCTGGTCGGCGCCTGGCCGCTGGACCTCGCACGCGACGACCGCGCCGGCCTGGAGGCCTTCCGCGACCGGGTGGCGCTCTGGTGGCGCAAGGCGCTCCGCGAAGCCAAGCTCCACTCTTCCTGGGCCGCGCCGGACGAGGGCTATGAGGCCGCCTGCGAAGCCTTCCTGACCGTCGCGCTGGATCCCGGCCGTTCCCAGGCTTTCCTGGCCGACCTGACCGGTTTCGTGGAGGCGCTCGCTCCCGCCGGCGCCTTGAACGGGCTGGTGCAGGCGCTCCTGCGCTGCACGGTCCCCGGTATGCCCGACCTCTACCAGGGCTGCGAGGGCTGGGACCTCAGCCTGGTCGATCCGGACAACCGCCGCCCGGTCGACTACGCCGCGCGCCAGGCCTGGAGCCATGAGGTGTCGCCCTTCACGGACCTGCTCGGGCGCTGGCGCGACGGGCGGGTCAAGCAGCGGCTGATCGAGACGGTCCTCAATCTGCGCCGCCAACGGCCCGAGATGTTCGCCGACGGCGACTACGTGCCGCTGGAGGTCGAGGGCGAGGCGGCCGGCCGGGCCATCGCCTTCGTGCGCCGCCACGCCGACGGAGCCGTCCTGGTCGCCGCGCCCCTGCGCTCCGCCGCCTTCGTGTCGGCGGACGACCTGTCGCTGAACGGCGCATGGGGCGCAGACGGCAGGCTGGCGCTGCCGGACGGGCTCGCCGGGCGGACCGCGACCGACGCGCTGACGGGCGAAGCGAGGACGCTGGGGCGCGACATCGCCCTGGCGGCCCTGTTCGAGAAGACTCCGTTCGCCTGCTGGACGGTCAGCTGACTGCGGCGGGCACGGGCGAGCGCACGAAACGCCGCCGCGGACCGCACCTGGTCAGTCCCAGGACTTCGATCCTTCCCTCTGGCGGCGGGGGACCGCGGAACGCGGTGGAGGGCGACGCTATGGTGCGGCGGCCCGCCCTCTCTCAGCCCTCGCTGAACTACGGGCTGACCCTCAGCCCGGGGTATTGGCCCGCGAGGTGGTCCAGCATGACCGTGAGGTGTTCGCGGTCCCAGTCGCGCAGCTCGCCGTACTTGGCGCGCTTGAACGCTTCTTCCGAGCGGATGGCGTGGAGTTGGGAGCCTGCCCGGCGGCGCTGGCCCGGCGGCAGGGCGGCGATCGCCTGCCCCATGGCGGCGATACGCTGGTCGATGTCGTAGAAGCCCTGCTTGCCGGCCCCGACGTAAGGCCCCTGCGCGCCCGGCGCGGGGTTGGCGGCGTCCTCGCCGGGTATGCCCGGAGCTTGCGACGCCATGTCGGGCGAGCGCCCCGAGGCCGTCATCGGAGCGCCAGGCTGTTCCAGCGGCCGGGCGAGGACCGGCGCCGAGATCCCGGCCGCGAGCAGTAGCGACACATACAGCAGAGGTCTCATTTGATGCTCCGGAGCTTTTATCCCGGCGTAACGCGGCTCACCCGTTGCGGATGCAGGCCGAACCTTGCCCTTGCCGATCGATGTTAACCGCACCGAAGGGGGGCGGGCGTCACCCTGGCGGCCGCCGCTCCGGAGCCGTCTTCCTTGTCGCGCCCCTCTCCCGTCGTCGGTCTTGCGGCCAGCGCCAGCCTGGCCTTCAGCGCCGGTGCGCCGGCGTGGGCGGACGCGGCCGCCAGCCCCATCCGGATCAAGGTCGGCCAGGCGAGCGGCTTCTCCCATATCGAGTTCGACGGAGCCCAGCCCCGTTCGGCGCACCGGGAGGGGGACGAGCTCGTTTTGCTCTTCGCGGCGGCCGCTCCGCCGAACCTGTCGCTGCTTCGCGCCGACCCGCCCCGCTTCCTGTCCGGCGCCACGGTGCGTGAGGCGTCCGAAGGGCTGGAGCTCAGACTCCGGCTCGCGCCGGGCGTGGACGCCAGGGTCGGCCATGCGGACGGCGCCAGCTACGTTAACCTCGCGCCGGGCCTCGACGCGCCTGCGCCGTCCGATCAGGTCGCCGCACACGGGGCCGACCCTGTCCCGGCCTCCGGCGTGGTGAAGCTCAGGGCGGGGCTGGAGCACGGGGCGCTGTCGCTGCGCTTCGACTGGCGGGCACCGGTGGGCGCGGCGGTGTTCCGCCGTGGCGACGCCATCTGGATCGTGTTCGACGCCAAGGCGCAGATGGACACGAGCGAGGTCCCCGACGGCCTGCCGCAGGCGCGCCGGGTAGAGGCCGTCCCATCGCCGGCCGCAACCGTGCTGCGCGTCACCGCGCCGGCCACGGTAGGGGCCAGCGCGGTCGCCCAGGGCGCGTCCTGGACCGTGACGCTCGGACCGGCCCCGGGT
>CAXUCS010000162.1:5556-5835 GCA_964249365.1 uncultured Caulobacteraceae bacterium
CCCTCCTCGCCCGTTCCGCTGAAGATGGACGGCGGCCTGTCCGCCGAGCTCGCGGGCGCGAGCGGCGTCTTCTGGATCGACGACCCCTCGGTGGGCGACCGGCTCGCGGTGGTCACCGCGCTCGGACCGGCCAAGGGGGTCGGGTCGGAGCACCGGCTGGTGGACGCCGACCTTCTCGCCTCCGTCCAGGGCCTGGCGCTCAGCCCCAACGCCGCGGACCTCACGGTCGTGGCCAGCGCGGACGTGGTTCGGATCGGCCGCCCGAGCGGGATGCAGCTG
>CAXUCS010000163.1:0-5817 GCA_964249365.1 uncultured Caulobacteraceae bacterium
CCAGGAGGCCGAGCCCGAGCGCCAGGGGCACGACGCCGAGCGCGGCGAAGCAGGAGGCGCGCCAGCCGTAGTCGCGCAGCAGCGGCGCGGCCACCAGCGAGGCCAGCAGCCAGCCGAGCGGATAGCCGCACTGGAGCACGCCCATGCTGACGCCGCGCAGCCGGTCCGGCGCGTTCTCCACCGTCAGGGCGTTGGTGATGGGCGACAGCCCGCCGCTGAGGCCGAAGCCCAGCGAGCGGAACAGCGTCAGGCTGAGGATGCCGCCGGCCAGCCCCTGAAGGCCCACGAACACGGCGGAGGAGCCGAGCAGAAGGCAGAGCATCAGCCCCCGGCCGAAGCGGTCGGCCAGGAGGCCCGCCACGATGACGAGCGCGGAGGAGCAGACGAAGGCGACCGCGATGACGACGCCCGCCGCCTCCAGCGGAAGGTGGAAGCTCTGCAGGATGCCGGGAAGGGCGTAGCTGAACAGGGACTGGTCCATGTTCGTCAGCGTCCAGGCGCCCAGGCAGACCGCCAAGACGACCCCGCGCCAGCCGATCGAGGGCGTCGCGCTGTGCGCGGACGGGATCGCCATCTCGGCCATGGGCAAGCCTCCTCTATCCAGCGGGTCGTCCGCCGGCAGGGCGCCAGCGGCGGACCTCAGCCCTGGTCCTCGCGCAGGGGCGCGAAGACCCTTGCGATGAACGAACTCAGAAGTGCGTCGCGGTCCGGCGGCGGACCGGCCGCGTCGGCGCGGGACTCGAGGGCCATGATGCGCTCCTCCTGCACCCAGACCTCGGAGGCCAGGTTCAGAAGGCTGGCCGCGAAGCGGTCGACGGCCGGATCGCCGAAGAACTGCGGCCGGCCGTCCGCACCATAGATCGGGCCCGCCCCGGGCGGCGGCGCCCCTTCGTCCGCGCTCACCGCGTCCAGCTTCCGAACCCGAACCAGCAGACGCCGTCGGCCAGGCGGCCGGTGGTCTCGCTGTCCACGGCGCGCGAGCCGTCGGACGCGACAAGGTCGGCCACCGCCCCCTCGCCGTAGATGCCCACGCTCGGAACCACGAACTGGAGGTAGTCGTCCGGGGCGAAGCCGGCGCGGGCGCAGAGCCCGCGGGGCTCCTCGTCACGGAAGGCCTTGTAGAAGGGCTCGGCGTTGTACCAGCAGTCCCAGTCCAGGTAGAAGCCCTCGAAGGCGCCCATCTGGGTGTTGGGCGGAAGCTCCATGTGCAGCATCAGCCCGCCGGGCCTCAGCACGCGCCGAGCCTCCTCGAACACCTTGGCGATGGTCTTCTTCGGCAGCTCGTGCAGGAACATGGAGGAGAAGACGAGGTCGAACGAGCCGTCGGGAAAGCCCAGCGCATCGGCCGACATCTGGTGGAAGTGGATCTCCCGGTCCTGCATCTTGGCCCGCGCCGAGCCGTAGGCCAGGCCGGGCGCCGCCACGTCGATGGCGTGCACCTCCGCCTGCGGGTAGCGCGTCTTCCAGGGCAGGGTGTTGTGGCCGATCGTACAGCCCAGGTCCAGGATCCGCGCCGGGGCGAAGTCGGGGAAGCGGGCCTTGACGTAGGCGGACATGGACAGGCCGATGTCGTCCAGGTTCCGGCCCATCAGCCCCATGGAGAAGACCGCCAGGCCCTGGTCGTAGACCGCGCCGGTGTCCTCCGCCTGGTCCCGCCCGACGTAGGAGCCGGGCATCAGGTGGACGTCCACGGCCGTGACGTTGGCCGGCATCTCCAGGGCCGGGTCGAGGCTGACCGAGCCCGGCCGGGACGCCACCTGATCCGCCGCGCGGCGGCGCGCCTCGCGGCCGCGGAGCGCGACGGGGGCCACGCTGTCCCAGACCATGCGCTGGGCGTGCACGCGGGTGGCGCTGTAGGCCTTGAAGGCCGGGTCGGTCCTGAGCGCCCGGTGCACCTCCGCCCCGTCCGCCGGATCGCGCCCCGTCTCCCGGCGGAAGGCCGGCAGCACCCGGTCGTCGTAGGCCCGCCGCATGTCCGCAGCCAGGTCGTTCAGCACGAAGCTCCGCAGCCCCGACACGAACCGCTGCCGCGCCGCCTCGCCCGCCCCGATCTCCGGCTTCATCTCATGCAGCAACTCGACGGTCATGATCATACCCTCTCGTCGTAACGGCTTTTATCGATTGTATACGTTCAGCGAGGCGTCAAGTGGATTGTCGGCTGTGGTGGCGTGGGGCGGCCACCGGTCAAACCGCGCGCCCAAGACGTCGGCGGACCCGGAGGGGAGGCCTAAAAGGCGGGCGTTCGCAGCGCCGGGGCGCGCTCGCCGTCCGCGTCGGAAGGAACCGGCGCCAGGAAGCCGACGACGGCCTCCACGAAGGCGGCGGGGTCGGCATCCATGGCGTTGGGGCAGCGGAGCGGAAGGGTGGCCAGCTCCGCAGCCGGACGAAGCCGCGCGGCGGCGCGGGTGTGGGCGTCCAGCATCTCGCCCGGGTGGGTGACGAGCAGGAGCGGCTGTCGCGAGGCCGCAAGGTTGGGCGCCATGTCGTGGGTCAGGGCGGCGTTGTGGCCGTACCAGAGCAGCGGCCCCGCCAAGAGGCGGCTGATCACCATACGCTGTGCGACCTTGATCCCGAACAACGCCTCCAGGCGGACGAAGAGTTCGCTCAGGTGGGCGCCGCCCGCCTTAGCCCTGAAGGCGCCCGCCTCACGCTCGGGCGGCACGATCCTGCGCCAGTGCTCCTGAAGCTCCGCCGCATCCATCACCGGTGCGCCGTAGAGGATGAGGCGCTGGACCCGCGCGGGCCGCGCAACAGCCATCGCCGCAGCCACCTGGGCGCCGGTGTGATGGCCAAGGATCGCCGCGCTGCCGAGCGCCGCCGCGTCCATCACAGCGAAGACGGCCTCCGCAAAGCTTTCGATGGTGGGTGGCGAGGGCGGCGCGTCCGACATGCCCATCCCAGGCAGGTCCGGCGCGATCACCCGCACGCCCGCCGCGGCGAAGGCGGCGAAGGTGTCGGCGAAGTCGATGGCCGAGGTCGGGGACTGGTGCAGGAGCACGAGCGGCAGGCCGGCGCCGCCCGCATCGTAATAGTGCATCTGTCCGCAGGGACCGTCGGCATAGGCGCGCCGGAGGTCCGGGGCGCTCGGGTGCACGCTCACGGCCGGCGGCCCGAAACGATGAAGAGCGATCGCCGGGATGGCGATGGCGCTTCGCTGAGGGGCGCAGCGTCGGCCTCGCCCGACGCGGCGACGGCCTGGAAGCCCGCGCACACGTCCTGGAAGCCGGCCCGCCGCATCTCGCCCTCGAGATCGGCGCCCGCCACCCCCAGCGTGTTGGCTTCCCCGTTGTAGTACTGCTCCCATGTCCGCAGGAACTGGTCGCAGACATCCAGCCGGTCCAACCGGATGGGCACCTCCAGATGGACAGCCACCCCGCCCGGCTTCAGGAGGCGCAAGCTTTCCCGCAGGATGTTGACCGACGCCTCCGGCGAGGTCTCGTGCAGGAGAATCTGAGATGTGACGAGGTCGAAGCTGGCGTCCGCAAACCCCGTGGCCTCCGCGTTGCGCTGGCTGAAGTGCACGCAGCGCCGAAGGCCCCGGGCGCGGACGTGGCCGTAGCGCAGCATCGGGGCGCCCACGTCGACCGCGTCCACCCTTGCGTCCGGGTAGGCGTCGCACAGCGGCAGGACGTTCTGGCCGACCGAACAGCCGAGGTCGAGGATGCGGGCGGGACGGAGCTCGGGATAGTGGCGGCGCAGGTGGGCCACGGCCGTGCGCCCGCGCGCGTCGTTCAGAAGCCGCCCGCTCTGGTCGCCCCGGCCGAACTGGTACATGGCGCTGCCGAGGTCGTAGAGCGCCCCGGCCCGAACGTCGCAGGGTCCGTCCTGGCGAAAATAGCTTCCGGGCATCCGATGGGTGTCGGCGGCCAGCAGGTAGGACGGGGTCTGAAGCGCCTCGTCGAGCTCCAGCGACCCGAGTTCCGCCCCGGCCGGCTGCAGCGTCGCCTCCAGGCGCGGGAGGTCGCGCTCCACCGCCTGGCCGACCAGTCTCCAGGTCAGGTCCTGGGAGGAGCGCATCATGGAGCTCCAGACCTGGAAGTAGGGCTCCCGCTCCATCTCCGCCTTCAGCGCCTCGCGTCGGCGGGGGACCTCTTCGGCGCCAAGGTGGTCGTCGCCGGGCCGGGCTAGCCTGGTATCGTAGAGCGCACGGTTGCCCTTCGACAGCCGGTTCTGCAGCTGATTGCGGAGCTCGGCCATGAACCGCAGCTTGGCGAGGTCGGCAGGAGCGACGTCGGGGCTTTCGGGGTGGAAGCGTGTCATGGCGTGTCCGCCTTGCGGGTGTGAGCGGCGGAAAGGGCGTCGCACGCCTGCTGCAGCGGGAAGAGAAGGTTGGCGACCAGGGTCTCACGGCTCCGATCGCGCAGCGCCTGAGCGGCGGCGGAGGGTGCATGGCCGTCCACCTCCCCGGCGGAGAGGAGCGCTCGGTGCTCCAGCGCGCCGCGCAGGTTGGACAGCTCCTCACGGAGCGCCGCGACCTCGGCGGCGAGGCTCATGATCATAGCCAGGAGCTGGTCCTGGACCGGATCGTCGAAGAAGGGCTCGGTCGATCCGTTCAGCTGCATCGGCTTCCCGCTACGGTCCGATGGTCGGCCGGGGGCGCACGCCGGGCCTGTGGATGTTGGCCGACTCGAAGACGATGTTGGCCGACTTGCCTCGGTCTTCCGTGAAGGTAGAGTTCAGCCCAGCCGCGGTCGCAGCCATGATGCGCCGGCCCCTTTCCGTGCCGCCGCCGAAGGAGACGAGGTCCACGCCGGGGTGGCGCACCAGGGCCTCCCCGGTCACCCAGTCCATCAGGCGGGCGCCTCTGCAACATGGTCACCAGGCCCTCGCCCCGTCCGCAGCCTCCACCGCGGCCGCCCGCAGCGGGTCCGGCAGCGCCGGCCGGTACTGCGGCCACCAGTGGAACGGTGTCTGCGGCTCCACGTAGCGGGTGACCAGCGGGCCGCCCTGGGTGCGGAAGAAGTAGAGGTTGCCCGTCAGGGTGCCGTAGGGGCCGTGGGGGATGTGTCCCGGCCGCCAGAAGTAGGCGCCGGGCCGCATCACGCCGCGGTCGCCGTGGCTCTCGCCTGAGAGCAGGTACATCTCCTCGACGAACTCATGCACCTCCGCCCGCTCGGCCCAGCGCAGCGGCAGTGTGCCGAGGATCCACGAGGTCTCCTGCGTCAGGGGGTCGGTATAGAGCACCTTGCGCCCCGCGCCGGGCGGGAACTCGGGATGGAAGTTTCCGGTATAGGGCGCCGCAAAGGTGTCGAGGTGCTCCACCCGGTGCGCAGGATCGAACCGGGCGGGCGCAGGCCGCCGGAGGTCGCCGGACAGGAAGGTCAGGACGACCGCGCCCTCGGCGCTGGCGCGCACGCCCGCATCGTGGCCGGCCGGCCAGCGGGCGTAGTGGAGGTAGCCGAACCGCCGCGTCCCGGCCGTCAGCGCTCCCTCCAGCACCAGGATCTCCTCGTCCCCGCCGCGGGCGCCGCCCGGAAGGCTCCAGCCTGCGGGGTAGCGGACGAGCAGGCTTGCGGCCCCCGTCCCGCCGTCTTCGCTCAGGACCTTGACCTCCGCCCCGGCGCCCAGGCCGAAGCGGTCGTCGGCCTGCCACGGCAGGGTCTGGGATTGGATGAACTCGATCTGCGGCCGTGACATCGCTGGGTGAGGCTCCGGTCTCATGCGCGGCCCCGGTTCTGGACGCGCAGGGGGCTTCGGGGATCGGCGCCTTCGGTCAGGACGCGCATGATCCCGAGCATGGCCCGGTCGAGCTCGGCCGCGCCGCGCTCGGCGAGCCGGCCGTCGCCGGCGGACTCCTCCCCGGCGCCGGTCGCCAGC
>CAXUCS010000164.1:0-5809 GCA_964249365.1 uncultured Caulobacteraceae bacterium
GCGGGAGTCGCCGTCGGCGCCGCCGCCGCCGTGGTCGGCGTGGTGGTCGCCGCCATCGACCACGCCCTGCCGCGCCTGCGCCGCTGGAGCCGGCCCGAGCGCGTCGTCCTGGGCTGGCGCTTCTGGCCGGCGCGGGGGCGGGTGCTGAAGCAGCCGCTCGGCGCGGTGGGCGTCATCGCGCCCTGGAACTACCCCGTCCAGCTCGCGCTGTCGCCCCTGGTCGGCGCCCTGGCCGCGGGCTGCCGGGTGGTGCTGAAGCCCTCCGAACACGCGCCCCGGACCGCAGCCGCCCTCTGCGCCGCCGTGGCGCGCCACCTCGACCCCGACCTCGTCGTCGCCGTGGAGGGCGGGGCCGACGTTGCGGCGGAGATGTCGGGCCTCGCCTTCGACAAGCTGCTGTTCACCGGCTCCACCGCCACGGGCCGGCGCGTGCTGCGGGCCGCGGCCGACACGCTGACGCCGGTGGTGCTGGAGCTCGGCGGCAAGTCGCCGGCCATCGTCGACCCGTCCGCCGACCTGAAGCGGGCCGCGGCCGACATCGTCGCCGGCAAGCTCCTCAACGCCGGCCAGACCTGCGTGGCGCCCGACTACGTGCTCCTGCCCCGCGCCGCCGTCGCAGCTTTCGTTGAGGCGGCGCAAGGTGCGGCGGCGCGGATGCGCCCGGACTCGTCCGGGCCGGACGCCACCGCCGTGTGCCGCCCCGCCGACCGCGAGCGGCTGGAGCGGCTGGTCGCCGGGCTCGATCTCGTCCCGCTCGTCCCGTCCGCCGGCCCGCGGGGGACCTCGCCCTGCCTGGTGGTCGACCCGCCGCCGGACGGCGAGCTGATGGGTGAGGAGATCTTCGGCCCGGTGCTGCCGCTGGTGCTCTACGACGACCCCGAGGAGGTGTTCGGCCACCTGGACCGGCGCGCTGCGCCGCTCGCCCTGTACTGGTTCGGCCGGGACCGCGGCCGCCTCGCCGCGGTGCTGGCCCGCACCCGCTCCGGCGGCGTCGCCGTCAACGACACGGTGCTGCAGGTCGCCGCCGAGGGCCTGCCGTTCGGAGGGCTCGGCGAGTCCGGCATGGGCGCCTACCATGGGCGGGCCGGGTTCGACGCCTTCACCCACCGCCGTTCCGTGTTCCTGCAGTCGCCCCTGGCCGGCTCCCGGCTGCTGCGGCCGCCCTATGGAAGGCTTGCCGAGCGCGCCATATCCGCGATGACAGGCGGCCGCGTGCGGTGAGGCGGTGCGGTCGTCGCAGATACCGCCGGCTGGGCCGCCGCCCGGGCCTGGTTGGCCTTGAGCTGACGCTTGAGCCGCGTCACCGGCGGCGCCCACAGGAAGCCGTAGGACACGCAGCCCCGCTTGGTCGCGACCGCGTGATGCATCCGGTGCGCCTGGACCAGCCGCTTCATGAGCCGCAGCGGCAGGGGCGAGCGGAACCGGCCGTGCACCAGCCCGTCGTGGAACAGGGCGTAGATCAGCCCGTAGGCCGTCATGCCCCAGCCCAGCCACCTCGCCGGCGGCCAGCCCACGCCGCCCCAGATGATCAAGGCTATGGACGGCAGTGAGAAGTACAGGGCGAACAGGTCGTTCAGCTCGAACCGTCCCGTCCGGGGCTCGTGATGGGAGCGGTGCAGGATCCAAAGCGGACCGTGCATGAGGAAGCGGTGGGTCGCCCAGGCGACGCCTTCCATCCCCACCAGCGCCGACACGAACAGGCCGAAGTCCTGCAGCCCCTGAGGCATGGACATCAGGTCATGGCCTCCGCCGGTCCACCGCGCCCACCGACTGGCCGGTCGGCGTCCAGCATAGCGTCTCCCACCGGGGTCCACCAGGGTCCAGACCCGTTTGGCGCCCCGGCCACCTGATGGACGGCCCGGCGGGCTCCTATATGCAAGCCGCTTAGTGATGAGGATGGCGTCGGCGCCGGCACGCTCGTTTGGAACGGGCGATCAGCCCATCAGCCATCCGTCATTTCATGCAGAACAAGGACGGCTGACCCGTCCCGCAAGGAGCCTCATGCAGCCGGACGCCCGCACGGCCGACCATTCCGACATCGTCTACCCGGCCGCCGCGCCCTTCGTCCTGGTCCACCTCGGCTGCCTCCTGGCGCTCTGGACCGGGGTTACCTGGCGGGCCGCGGCGATCGGGTTTGGGCTCTACTGGCTGCGTATCTTCGCCATCGGGGCAGGCTATCACCGCTACTTCTCCCACCGGTCCTATTCGACCGGGCGCGTCTTCCAGTTCGTCCTGGCCTTCCTGGCCCAGACGAGCGCGCAGAACAGCGTCCTGTGGTGGGCGGCCAAGCACCGTCACCACCATCTGCACTCCGACACCGAACACGACGCCCACTCCGCCAAGCGCCGGGGCTTCGTCTACAGCCACGTCGGATGGATCTTCGACCGACGCCACCACGGGACCGACTACGTGAAGGTCGCGGACCTCGCCCGCTATCCCGAGCTCCGGTTGCTGGATCGCTTCGAACTCGCGCCCGCCGCGCTGCTCGCCGGTCTGTGCGTCCTGGCCGCGGGCTGGCCGGGGCTGGTGGTCGGCTTCCTGTGGAGCACCGTGGCCGTCTACCACTCCACCTTCTGCATCAACTCGCTGGCGCACATCCACGGCCGCCGCCGCTACGTGACCGGCGACGGTTCGCGCAACAATTGGCTGCTCGCCCTCTTCACCATGGGCGAGGGCTGGCACAACAACCACCACGCCTGCCAGTCCAGCGTGCGGCAGGGCTTCCGGTGGTGGGAGGTGGACGCGACCTTCTACATCCTCAAGTCCCTCTCCTGGACGGGGCTGGTGTGGGACCTGAAGGCTCCGCCCCGCGAACTGGTGCGCAACGAGCACCGGCTGGGGCGGCGCACCATCGAACGGGCGGCCGAGGAGCTGGCCGCCCGCTTCATGAGGGAGCCGGCCGCCCTGCTCTCCCACCTAAGGCCGCCCGTCAGGGAGGCTGCGGTGCGCGAGGCCTTGGGCCGGCTCGCCCGCCAGACCCTCGCCGTCAGCCGCTCCACTAACGAGATCGTGGAGTGCGCGCTGGGTATGCTTGCCCATTCAGCCGCCACCGGTTCTGCCCAAGCCTGAGGCAATCCACTACTCTTGATATCCTACTTCGGACGCCGTCAGCCGGTCTGACCATCGTCGCTCAACGGACGTGAAGGTGACGGGCAGGGGGCCTGGGGTCATCTGCTCGAAGCCCACCGCCAGCGCGCAGTCCGCCAGGCCGCCTTCGACCGCCTGGCGTGCGAGGTAGAGGACGGAGGAGCCAGTCGCGCAGCGGCCCGGCAGCTCGCGCAGCGTAGGAGGCAGGAGAACAGGTGCTTGGGGCGGCGTCGCTCGGCAACGCGATCAGCTGAAGCTTCGCGCAACGTCATCGCCAAACGAGGCTTGGCGCGTCCTGACCAAGTCCCAGAGCGCGTCGTCGACGATGCGTAGGCCCGGCACGTCCTGGACGATCCATTCGGCCTCAGGGTTGGGCCGGGCGATCCGCTTGCCCGTGTCCGGGTCCTTGAGGAAGCTCTGGCGGCCCGCGCGCATCTTCGCTCAGCTGATCTCGGCGGCGATCTCGACGGCGAGCGTGGCCAGCGCTTCGGCGTCGGCCGGACCGCCGGATACATGGCCGCGCACCGGCTCGCCCTCAAAGCGGGGGATGACGTGGAAATGGAGGTGGAACACCGTCTGGCCGGCCGCCGCCCCGTTGAACTGGGTCACCACGATCCCGTCCGGCTTCAGCGCCGAGCGGACTGCGCGCGCCAGCCGCTGCACGCCCCGGATGAGCGCCTCCAGCGCCTCCGGCTCGACCTCCAGGAGGTTTCTCGCCTGCGAGCGCTTGCTGATCACCAGGAGGTGTCCGCGCGACTGCGGGAAGAGGTCCATGAAGGCGAACACGTCCGCGTCCTCATAGACCTTGGCGCAGGGCAGCTCGCCTCGCAGCACCCGGGCGAAGACGTTGTCGCGCTCGTAGGCGCCCTCCAGGCTCATGGCCGTGCTCCCGTCTCCTTTTGAGGTAAGGATAGGGCGTAGCAGGAAGGCGCGGGGGAGGCGACATGGCGCCCTGGGACAAGGCTTCGCTCAGCGAGCCGCAGCAGCGATGGTTCGACGCCCTTCGGACCAACCTTGAGCGCGAGACCGGCCGCACGCTCCAGGGCTGGGCGGAGCTGGCGCGCGCCTGCCCCGAGCCGGGGCGCCGGGCGCGCCTGCGATGGATGAAGCAGACCCACGGCCTCGGCCAGAACCGGGCCTCGCTGATCCTGGCCGAGGCGTTCCCGCCCGCCGGGACGGAGGGTGGCGGACCCGCGGCCGATCCCCTGTGGTCCGATCCCGCCGCCCAGGCCATCTTCGAACGGGTGTGGCTGGCGGTCGAAGCGCTGGAGAGCGTGGTGACCGGCGCCCGCAAGGGCTACACCGCCTTCTCCCGTCGATGGCAGTTCGCCGCCGCCCGTCCGCTCCGTTCCGTCGTGCGGCTCGGCCTGGCCCTGCCCGCCGACGCGGAGCAGGGCCTGCAGCCCCGCGGCCGGGAGTCCTGGTCCGAGCGGCTCACCGCCTCGATCGATCTCGCCTCGCCCGAGGCGGTGGACGACCATGTCGCCGCCTTCCTGGCCCGCGCCGCGGAGGACTCGTGAGCGAGGAGGGGGCGGTCTGGTCCGCCCTCTACGAGGGCGAAGCGGCCCAGCGGGTGAACCGCTGGTTGGCCCAGGCGGGCGTGTGCTCGCGTCGGGAAGCGGAGAGCTACATCGCGCAGGGCCGCGTCCGGATCGATGGGGCCGCGGTGGCGGACGCCGGCCGCAAGATCGAGCCCGGCCAGCGCCTCACGCTGGAACGCGGCGGGGAGGCTGAAGCCCCGCTCAGCCTCCTCCTCAACAAGCCGCCCGGCTACGTCTCGGCCCAGCCGGAAGCGGGTCAGACGCCGGCCGCCCGCCTCCTCACCGCGCCCAACCGCTGGGGCGGGGGGAACGGCGGGGTGCGCGGCGACGCCAGCCTCCCCCCGCTCGGCCGGCTGGACCGCGACAGCCGCGGCCTCCTCCTCCTGTCGCAGGACGGGGTGCTGGCCAAGGCGGTGATCGGCCCCGACTCGCGCCTGGACAAGGAGTACCGGGTTCGGGTGAGTGGTCCCATCGACGTGCGCAAGCTCCGCCTGCTCCGCCATGGGCTGCAGCTGGACGGGCGCGAGCTCCAGCCGGCGGAGGTGACCTCCGTCGCCGACCAGGTGCTGCGCTTCGTGCTCCGGGAAGGCCGCAACCGCCAGATCCGGCGCATGTGCGAGGCGGTGGAGCTCAGGGTGGTGGACCTCCAGCGCCTGCGCATCGGCCCGCTCCGGCTGGGCGAGCTGCCCGAAGGCCGCTGGCGCCCACTCGGCCCCAAGGAGCGCGAGATGCTGGTGGAAGCGGCCAGGACCGCAGGCGGCTAGGGCTCCGACAACATCCGTCGCAACCGCGCGGCGGCCACAACGCCGACCACCGCGCCCACCGACACCGTGTCGGCGAGCCAGTCCTTCACGTCGGCGTCCCGCCGGACGAAAGGCAGGGCCTGGACGAGCTCGATCAGCGCCCCGCAGCCGCTGAGCGCCCCGGCGAGCCAGCTGATCCGCACGCGGGGGAAGGCCACGAGCGCGCAGGCGGTGAGCGCGAAGAAGGCGGAGAAATGCTCCGCCTTGTCCCAGGGCAGGAGGTGGGGATGGGGAACCCCGGGCGGGGAGAAGGCGCCCCAGCCGGTCAGGATCGCGCAGAGCCCGAGCGCCACCCGCGCGCCGACCAGGAACCTCGTCTTCACCCGTCGTCGCCCTCGCAAACCCGGCGCAGCCTGCCTGCCCGGGCGCGGCCCACTG
>CAXUCS010000165.1:0-5802 GCA_964249365.1 uncultured Caulobacteraceae bacterium
TGTGCCAGTGTGACCGTGGTGGTGACCAAGTCGACCGTGCCCGTGGGCACCGGCGACGAGATCGAGGCCATCTTCCAGCGCGTCCGCCCTGACGCGGACGTGGCGGTGGTGTACAACCCCGAGTTCCTGCGCGAGGGCGCCGCGATCGAGGACTTCAAGCGCCCCGACCGGGTGGTGGTGGGCGCCACCGACGAGCGGGCTCAGGCTGTGATGCGCGAGCTCTACCGTCCGCTCTACCTGAACGAAACGCCGATCCTGTTCACCACGCGGCGCACCAGCGAGCTGATCAAGTACGCCGCCAACGCCTTTCTGGCCATGAAGATCACCTTCATCAACGAGATGGCGGACCTCTGCGAGGCGGTGGGCGCCGACGTGCAGCAGGTCAGCCGCGGCATCGGGCTCAACAAGCGCATCGGCTCGAAGTTCCTGCACGCGGGGCCGGGCTACGGCGGCTCGTGCTTTCCCAAGGACACGCTGGCGCTGGTGCGCACGGCGGCGGACCACGGGGCGCCTGTGCGGCTGATCGAGACCACGGTGGAGGTGAACGACGCCCGCAAGCTGAAGATGGCCGACAAGATCGCGGCCGCGCTCGGCGGGGAGGTGGCGGGCAGGACGGTGGCGCTGCTCGGCCTCACCTTCAAGCCCAACACCGACGACATGCGCGACGCCCCCAGCCTCGCCATCGTGCCGGCGCTGCAGGCTAGGGGCGCGCGGGTGCGCGCCTTCGACCCGGAAGGCATGGGCGAAGCGCAGAAGCTCCTACAGAGCGTCGACTTCGTCGCAGGCCCCTACGAGGCGGCCGAGGGCGCGGACGCGGTGGTGATCGTCACCGAATGGGACCAGTTCCGCGCGCTCGATCTTCAGCGGCTGCAGGCGGCCATGCGCCGGCCCGCCGTGCTGGTGGATCTCAGGAACGTCTACCAGCCCCAGGACGTGCGCGCGCGAGGCCTCGGCTACGCCGGCGTCGGACGCGGCTGATCGCTCTGCGTTTGCCTTCGCATGGGCGAGCGCCTAGGCTCCCGGCTCCTGTGCAACAGCTGAAAGGAGGTGATCCGGTGTCTCATTGTCATAGCTTAAGGTCGCAACGGGTGACCTGGAGCCTTACGAACGGGGTCTCCGCCTGACGGCCTGATAGGGCCGCAAGGTTCAGGTTCCGGCCGCGACCACGGCCAAGGACGATGCAGGCCGCCCTGGATGACCGGGGCGGCCTTTTTCGTGCCCGTTTTCGCCACGTGTCTTGACGGTCGTCATTGGACTCTCGCGCGAGAGAACGAAGGGCGTCGCCTGACGGCGCCATCTTCCGGCAGAAACGCCGTAGCCGCTCATCGCAGTAAAAGCCTTTGTTTACCTCTCGTGTGGGCGACGCGAGCGCCCGTCTGCCTATGCGGCAGGCATGAAGGGCACCGGCCAAGCAACACTGTGGCGCCAAGATGACACCTCATTCCATCCCCGTCACCTGCGGCAAGCGATGCCGTTGACCCTTGCCGCGTGTGTGTCTGAATGATGGCAGTCCAGGCGGTCGAACGCCGGGTCGTGTGTCATTTGCATGGGGCGCAGGGCGGAAGCCCGGCCTTCGGAGGGGATGATCTTGAAGCTTCAGACCACGGGCGAGCGCCTGCTCGCGTCGACGATGATCCTCGGCGCGCTCGCCTTCACCGCCGGCCAGGCTTTCGCCCAGAGCCCGCAACCCGCCCAGGACGGCGCCGCGCCGGTCCAGACCGCCCCGAGCGCGCCGGGCGCCAACAGCGGCTCGCCCGCCTTCGGCCCCCAGGCCGCCGAAGCTCCCGCCGCCTCCGGCGAAAGCGCCTCCAACGGCAACACCACATCGGTCGTGACCGTCACAGGCTCGCGCATCCCGCAACCGAACAACACAGCTACAAGCCCCATCACGGCAGTCGGTTCCCAGGAGCTGAAGTTCGAAGGCGCGACGGACGCGATCAATGCCTTGGATCAGCTCCCGCAGGTGTCAGGCAGCCTCGGAAATCAACAGAACCCGTTGGCGGGTAGCGGCGTCACCGCCGTCAACCTTCGCGGCCTCGGCATCAACCGTACTCTCGTGCTGCAGGACGGCAAAAGGCTTCAGCCTGGCGATCCCACGCTGAACGGCGGCGGCGGCGGGGCGGTCGACCTCGACCAAATTCCTTCGCAGCTGATCGACCGGGTGGAGGTGCTCACCGGCGGCGCGTCCTCCGTCTACGGATCGGATGCCGTCGCCGGCGTGGTGAACTTCATCATGAAGCATAACTTCCAGGGCGTTCAATTTGACGTTCAGGGGGGCTTTGACCAGCACGATCAGCATAATAACCTTCTTGAGGGCCTGGAAAGCAACGCCGGCTTTAACTCTCCTCACGGCAGCACCGTGGATGGCGAGAACTTCATCGCCTCCGCTATCTTCGGGGCCAACACTCCGGACGGGAAAGGCAATGTTGAAGGCTTCATAAGCTACCGCCACCAAAACCCGGTCACGGAGGGCAACCGCGACTACTCAGGCTGCCTACTTGCGGCTTCGCCAGCCAACGTGCCGAGTTGCTCAGGCTCATCAAACTCGAACCGGATCATCGACGGCAACAGCGGGGCGGACCTTTCCGTCAGCGGCAACTCCTTCGTGCCCTTCGGTACGTCGGGCCTTACGCCCCCTGCCTTGTTCAACTCGTCTCCCTATGAGTTCTTGCAGCGGCAGGACGAGCGTTACAACGCCGGCTTCTTCGCCCACTACCAGGTCGCTCCACAGGCCGAGCTGTACGACGACTTCACCTTCCTCGACGACCGCACCAACCTGCAGATCGCACCGAGCGGCTCGTTTCTCGGTGGAGCGGTCAGCCCGGGAGACGCCAACGGTCTCCTTGTCGTGAATTGCGCCAATCCGCTGCTCAGCGCTCAAGAGGTGGCTTCGCTGACCTGCGTGCCGTTGACGATCAATGGACAGAACATCTCCGGCGCGGAAACGGAGATCGGCCGCCGCAACATCGAAGGAGGGCCGCGGACGTCCGACTACGAGCACATCAGCTTCCGCGATGTTCTCGGTTTGCGCGGCGATCTTAATGACGCATTCCATTACGACGCTTATGCCCAATACGGCTATACTCGCTATAACAACACAATTGGCGGCTACTTCAGCAATAGTCGGCTAGCGAGTGCATTGGACATCGGCGCCAACGGCCAGTGCCAATACACGCTTGGGGATGTCTCTACCCCCTGCGTGCCTTACAATCTCTTCCAGACGGGCGGCGTAAGCCAAGCGGCGCTGAACTATCTGACGGTCAGCGGCTCCGCTCAGGGTTTCACTCAGGAGCAGATCGCGCACGTTGACGTGACAGGGCAGCTCGGCAAGTACGGCGTCCAGTCACCCCTGGCAGACCGTGGCGTGGGCGTGAACCTCGGCGCTGAGTACCGCCGAGAGCAACTCGGTTTCTCGCCGGACGAGACGCTCCAGAACAACGATCTGGCCGGCGGCTCGGGGGCGACCCTGCCGGTGAACGGGGCGTTTGACGTCTATGAGCTGTTCGGCGAAATTGTCGCGCCAATTGTGACCAATCAGCCGTTCGTGAAGGACCTAAGCTTTGATGGAGGCTATCGCTTCTCTGACTACAGCAGCGTGGGCGTGGTTGAGACCTATAAAGTCTCTCTCGAATACGCGCCCGTTACCGACATTCGGTTCCGCGGCTCGTTCAACCGCGCCGTCCGGGCTCCGAACGTCAACGAGCTATTTTCCGCTTCGTCCGTCACCAATACGTCGGTGGTGAGTGCCGATCCGTGCGCGGCGATCGGCTCACCGGGCAACGTCGCAACCGCGAGCCTTGCCCAATGCATGAACACCGGCGCAACGGCGACGCAATACGGTAACGGCATTGCCCGTGGGCAGACCGTGAATGGCGTGGTGGGAACCAACGGCATAGTTCAATGCCCTGCTGACCAGTGCGCGGCCGAGATTGGCGGCAACTCAAAGCTCGGAGCTGAGCGTTCCGATACCGTATCGTACGGTGGTGTGTTCACCCCGCGCTTCCTGCCGGGCTTCGACTTCTCCGTCGACTACTTCGACATTGACGTGAAGGGTGCCGTTGGCACCATCCCGGTGGATACCTCCTTGAACCAATGTCTCACGACGGGCAGCCCAACCTTCTGTAACCTGATTGTTCGCTCCCCGACGGGGAACATCTTCGGCACCTCGACGGCAGGCGGCGGATACATCATCGGCACGAACTTGAATGTGGGTTACCTAAAGACGACAGGCATAGATTTCGAAGGAAACTATCGGTACAATCTGGCTCAACTTGGACTCGGCGATATCGGCCGCCTAGCCTTCAACTATGACGGCACCTACACGCAACATTACATTGTAGAGTCGCTGCCTGGTTTTGGGTCTTACGACTGTGCTGGGTCTTACGGAGCCACCTGCGGGAACGTCCCTCGGTTTGTGAATAAGTTCCGGGCGACTTACATCTCGCCATTCCGCTGGTCGGTGTCAGGGCAGTGGCGCTATTACAGCGCGGGCAAGCTGGACCAAAACCAAGCCAATCCGTTGTTGAACTACGCGGACAACGGTGGCTCTCCCGATCCGTTCGACTCGGCCCGCAGCTCGGTCAGCTACTTTGACCTGACTGGGACCTGGACCGTGAAAGATGGGTTGACGTTGAGGGCAGGTGTAAACAACCTGCTTGACCGAGATCCGCCGGTAGTGACCCAGGCGATTGCTGGTTCGGGCGCCCCGAACGCCTTCTCCAATTACGACCTGCTTGGTCGTAGCTTCTTCTTCGGTCTGACGGCTGACTTCTGATAGATTGGACTAATATGAAGGAGGGGCGACGGCCATTAGGCTGTCGCCCTTTGTCTTCGAATGCGCATGAGGGCGCTTGACATATCGCCCGTCCGTCTACCGCTAGCATTCTCTTTAGATGGTCGAGAGGTTCAGCTCGTCGAGTTCGATGAGGCTGCCTACCAGGCCGCCAGCTTCCTGGACGGCCGGCTCCTCGTCGCGCCCACTTCGCGTCTCTCCTCCTGGCGTCCCTGGCGCGAAGTTGCCGCGTCGACGGGCGATGCGGCCTTGGCGGCCCACTTCATCTTCCACCTCGGCCACGTCGGCTCGACGCTCCTGTCACGGCTCCTCGGCGAGCACCCGGCGCTCTTCAGCGTGCGCGAGCCCGCTCTCCTGCGCGAGCTGGCGCTCGGACGCTGGTCGGAGCGGACCGACGCGCTGCTCAGGCTCTTCTCGCGGACTTGGCGGCCGGAGCAGACGGCGCTGATCAAGGCCACCAGCTTCGTCTCCGAGATCGGACCGGACCTGATGGGACGCCTGCCGGAGGGGCGCGCCATCCTGCTCGGCGTTGGGCCGGGGGCCTACCTCCGCACCATCCTCGCGGGGCCTGCCTCCCGGCAGGAGGCGCTGGCCCTGGCCGGGTCGCGGCGGGAGCGGCTGGAGCGGCGGCTGGACGCGCCTGTGGAGGCGCAGACGCCGGGGGAATGGATCATGCTCGGCTGGCTAACCGAACTCCTGGCGCTGGACGCGGTGGCGGCGAGCCTACCGGGCCGCTGGCTTTGGCTGGACTTCGACCGGCTCCTCGCCGAGCCGGCCGAGGCGCTGGCCGCCGTGTTCCGCACGCTCCGCGTCGATCCCGGCGACCTCGACGTCCCGGCGCTTCTGGAGGGCCCGATCCTCCAGCGCTACTCCAAGGCGCCGGAGCACGCCTATGATGCGGCCCTGCGGCGGACCCTGCTCGATGCGGCGGAGCGGCAGGACGGCGAGGAGGTGCGGCGCGGGATGGACTGGCTCCAGCGCGTCGCCGTGGCCCGCCCGGCGATCCAGCC
>CAXUCS010000166.1:0-5773 GCA_964249365.1 uncultured Caulobacteraceae bacterium
CCGCTGCTGCCGGCGGTGGCGCTGACGGTGGCGGCGGCGCGGGCGCACGGGCTCGCCGCGCTCGACGGCGTCTACAACGCCCTGGAGGACAGGGCCGGGCTGGAAGCGGAGTGCCGTCAGGGCCTGGCCTTCGGCTTCGACGGCAAGACCCTGATCCATCCCGCCCAGGTCGAGGTCGCCAACCAGGTCTTCGCGCCCTCGCCTGACGACCTCGCCGCCGCCCGCGCCGTGGTGGAGGCCTTCGCCCACCCGGACGCCGCCGATGCGGGGGTGCTGCGGATGGAGGGGCGGATGGTGGAGCGCCTGCACCTCGCGGAGGCGGAGCGGGTGCTGGCGCTCGCCGCCGCCATCGCCTGAAGACCGGCCGGAGGGCCGGGCGCGGCCGCCCGGCGACCTCGCGTTAACCCTACCGGTCAACCCGCGATTAAAGGAGCGGCGCTACACGAGGCGTCGACGGCCCGGTGGCGGAATGGCGACGCGAGGAGCCCCGCAAGGCTCCTCCATCCAGGTTCGACTCCTGGCTGGGCCTCCATGCGTCCGTCGCCGGTCTCGGCGACCGCAGAGCGTGCGCCCGCTCCGCCGAGGCGCGACGCCGGACGGTGTGGCGGTGGACTTCCGCGTGGAAGGCCGCCTACTATCCTCTTCGAGCAGGGGTGTTGGCATGGCGGTCAAGCTCGGGGTGGTGCGCGAGGATCACGCGGACGAGACCCGCGTGGCCCTCACCCCCGACGCCGTGAAAAAGCTGGTCGCGTCCGGCATCACGGTCGCGATCCAATCCGGGGCTGGCGTACGGGCGGCCTACCCGGACGGCGACTACCTTGCAGCGGGGGCCACTGTGGCTCCGGACGCCGCCGAGGCGGTCCGCGACGCCGACGTGGTGCTGGCGGTGCGCGCGCCCTCGCCGGCGACCGCAACGGCGCTGAAGCCCGGCGCAGTGATCGCCGCGCTCATGAACCCCTACGGCGACCGCGCGGCCCTCGACGCGCTGGCCGCCGCGGGCGCCACCGGCTTCGCCATGGAGTTCGTGCCGCGCATCACCCGCGCCCAGTCCATGGACGCGCTGTCCTCCCAGGCCAACCTCGCCGGCTACCGTGCGGTGATCGAGGCGGCGGAGGCCTACGGCCGGGCCATGCCGATGATGATGACCGCCGCCGGTACGGTCGCGGCCGCCAAGGTCTTCATCATGGGCGCGGGCGTGGCGGGGCTGCAGGCCATCGCGACCGCTCGGCGCCTCGGCGCGGTCGTCACCGCCACCGACGTTCGCCCCGCCGCCAAGGAGCAGGTGGAGAGCCTCGGCGCCAAGTTCGTGGCCGTGCAGGACGAGGAGTTCCGTCAGGCCGAGACCGCGGCCGGCTACGCCAAGGCCATGAGCGAGGCCTACCAGGCCAAGCAGGCGGCGCTGGTTTCCGACCACATCAGGAAGCAGGACATCGTGGTCACCACCGCGCTCATCCCCGGCCGCCCGGCGCCCAAGCTCGTCACCGCCGAGCAGGTGGAGTCGATGAAGGCGGGCTCGGTGGTGGTGGACCTCGCGGTGGAGCAGGGCGGCAACTGCGCGCTCTCCAGGGCCGGCGAGACGGTGGTCACGCCGGGCGGCGTGAAGATCGTCGGCATTCCCAACATGGCCGGCCGCATCGCGGCGGACGCCTCGGCGCTCTACGCCCGCAACCTGTCGAGCTTCCTGGCCCTGCTGGTC
Organism: uncultured Caulobacteraceae bacterium; assembly: GCA_964249365.1. Classification (GTDB taxonomy): domain Bacteria; phylum Pseudomonadota; class Alphaproteobacteria; order Caulobacterales; family Caulobacteraceae; genus CAHJWH01. The sequence continues at coordinate 1,697 of CAXUCS010000166.1, forward strand.
AAGGACGGCGCGCTCGCCCCCGACCTGGAGGACGAGATCCTGAAGGGTGCGCTGGTGGTGCGCGGCGGCTCGGTGGTCCACCCCTCGCTCCAGCCCGCGCCGGTGACCTAGCCCCGGTCAGGCTAGGCGGCCAGCCTGCGGCTGCGCAGTTCCGCCTCGGCTTCGAAGATCAGCTGGAGGTTGTCGGCTGGAAAGCGCCCGTTGAACCCTGCGCGCTGCTTGGCTTCCTGCAGCCGCTGTATGGCGCGGCGCTGTGGCTCGGTGAGGGAGGCCAGGGCGGCGCGGTGTTCGCCCTCGATCTCGGCGGCGGTGATGGTCATATCGATAACGCCCTTGCGACGCTCCGGGCTCCGATTCGCATATCCCGCCCGGACGTCCTCTGCCCGCATCCTCTCGCACAGGTCTCAGCGGAAGGTAAACGAGGCCCGGAGCTGCGGACGTGCGGTGTGTCGCCTTTATTGCGATGACGAGCCGGTGAGCGGCGTACGTCAGCCCAGCGCGCCGAAGCACCAGGCGAGCACGGCCTTCTGCACGTGGACGCGGTTCTCCGCCTCCTCGAACACGCGCGACGCGGGGCCGTCGATCACCGGGTCGCTCACCTCCTCGCCGCGGTGGGCGGGGAGGCAGTGGAGGAATACGGCGCCCTCGGCCGCCCGCGCCATCAGCGCCTCGTCCACCTGGAACGGCTCGAAGGCCTTGAGCCTCTCGTCGTGATCCACGTCGCCCATGGAGACCCAGGTGTCGGTGATCACCGCATCGGCGCCGGCCACCGCCTCGTCGGCGTCGTGCACGATCTCCACCCTGCCGGCGTTTCCCGCGCGGGCGAGGTCGTGCAGGTCGGGGTGATAGTCGGCCGGGCAGGCGATCCGCAGGGTTCCGCCGAGCTTGCCCACCGCATGGATCAGGCTGGCGCAGACGTTGTTGCCGTCGCCCACCCAGGCGAGCTTCAGCCCGGCGACCGGCCCCCGATGCTCCTCCAGGGTCAGGATTTCGGCCAGCGCCTGGCAGGGGTGGCTCCGGTCGGTCAGGCCGTTGATGACCGGCACCGTGGCAGCCTGGGCGAAACGCTCCACGTCGTCGTGGCGCACCGCCCGGATCATCACCGCATCCACCATGCGCGAGAGCACCCTGGCGGTGTCCTCCACCGGCTCGCCGCGGCCGAGCTGCATGTCGCTGGCCGAGGCGATGATCACCGAGCCGCCGAGCTGGCGCATGGCCGCGTCGAAGGAGAAGCGGGTGCGGGTGGAGTTCTTCTCGAACACCATGGCCAGCGTGCGCCCCGCGCCCGGCGCGTCCGCATCGGCCCTTCCCTGCGGCCAGCCCGCGCGCCGCTGCTTGCGGGCGCGCGCGTCGTCCAGGATGAGGCGGAGCGTCGTCGCGTCCAGCCGCCACAGATCGAGGAAATGGCGCGGCTGGCCCATGCTCACGCGGGGACGGGCTCCGCACGCAGCGAGGCGTCGGCGCTCTCGCAGGCGCGCTCGAACCGCTCCAGCGCCTCGCGCGCCTCGCCTTGCGTCATGATCAGGGGCGGCAGGAGGCGCACGCAGTTGTCGCCGCCGCCCGCGACCAGCAGCCCCTCCTCGCGGGCCAGCGCCATGAAGGCGCGGTTGTTGGAGGCGAGCTTGACGCCGATCAGGAGGCCCCGGCCGCGGATGTCCAGGATCAGGTCGGGGAAGCGCGACTTCAGCCCCTCCAGCTGCTGGGTGAAATAGCCCGCGACGTCGCGCACATTGGCGAGCAGGGCCTCGCTCTTGAGCTCCTCCAGCGCGGCGAGGGCGACCGCCATGGCCAGGGGATTGCCGCCGTAGGTGGAGCCGTGGGCGCCGACCGTCATGCCCTTGGCGGCCTCGGCGGTGGCCAGGCACGCGCCCACGGGGAAGCCGCCGCCGAGCGCCTTGGCGAGCGCCATGATGTCCGGCTCAGCCCCCGACCACTCGTGGGCGAAGAGCCTGCCGGTGCGCCCCAGGCCGCACTGCACCTCGTCGTAAATCAGGAGCACGCCGTGCTGGTCGCAGAGCGCGCGCAGGCCCCTCAGGCAGACGTCCGGCACGGCGCGCGCGCCGCCTTCGCCCTGAACGGGCTCGATGATCACCGCGGCGGCCGTGGGCTCGGCGACCGCGGCCTTCAGCGCCTCGTGGTCGCCGAAGGTGAGGTGGACGTAGCCGGGCAGGACGGGGCCGAAGCCCTCGACGTAGGAGGGATTGCCCGCCGCGTTGATGGCGGCGTAGGTGCGGCCGTGGAAGGCGCCGTCGAAGCCGATGATGTCGATCCGCTCGGGCTGGCCGTTCACCGCATGATACTTGCGCGCGGTCTTCAGAGCGCACTCGATCGCCTCCGTGCCGGAGTTGGTGAAGAAGCACACCTCGGCGAAGCTCGCGTCGGTCAGCGCTGTGGCCAGCCGTTCCTGCTCGGGGATGCGGAAGACGTTGGAGACGTGCCAGAGCTTCTCGGCCTGGGCCTTCACCGCCTGGACGAGCCTGGGGTGGGCGTGGCCGAGCGCATCCACCGCGATGCCGGCAAGGCAGTCCAGGTACTCCCGGCCGTCGGCTGTATAGAGCCTGACCCCCTCGCCGCGCTCGAAGGCGAGCGGCGCGCGGTTGTAGACGCCCATGAGGTGATCGGCGGGGACGGCGGTCGGCGTCGCCTGCGGCGGCGCCAGCGTCTCGGAGGCCATGCGGCTCCCCCAAAGCGGCGAAGGTCCCCGGACCGGGGGTCGGGAGACGGAAGCCCGTGCGTCTCCCCCAGCGGCGCCGCGAAGTCAATGCGGCCTCGCCCGGGGGATCGGACGAGCCGCTGAGTTGCAGGCCTGACATCGGCGATGGCCTGCCCCTGGTCTAGAAGGTCGCGGCGATGGGGGGTGATCCATGACGGTGGGACGAGGGATGGCGGCCCTGGCGCTCTGGCTGGGCGCGGCGGCGCCTGCGCTGGCGCAAGGGCCCTGGTACGTCTCCGGCAGCCTCGGCGGCTATTTCAGAGACGAGGCGGGCGGCCCGGATACCTTCTTCCACTCCAATGCACCGGACGTGCGCGTGTCCGGGACCGACCGCATCGGCTTCGACCACTCCGCCCTGACCGGGAACGTCGCCGTGGGCCGGCGCTTCTTCGGCCGTTTCCGGGTGGAGGGGGAGCTCGGCTACACCCGCTACGCCGCCGAAACGCTGAACCCCTCCACGAGCGCGGCGGGCTTCCCGGACCTGAACGGCCAGACCTTCAAGCGCCAGGGCGGGGACGACTACACCCGCTTTACCGGCGAGGTGAACGGCTTCTACGACATCGCCACGGTCGCCGGCCGCTACACGCCTTACGTCGGGGCGGGCGTCGGCGGATCGGACAACCACCAGTCGCAGGGCTTCTTCGAGGCCTCGGACGGAACGCCCTTCAACGTCGGCGGCGGCTCCTCGACCCAGGGCTTCGCCATGGCCGAGGGCGGGCTGGCGATCGCGCTCACCCCCCAGATCAGCCTGGTCCCGGCCTACCGCTACGTGCACTACTTCAACGGCGGCGAGGACGTGGCCAACGTCGCCAAGCTCGGCGTCCGCTTGAGCTTCTGATCCGCGGGCCCCGCCCTGGGGCCGACGTCAGGCGAGCCGCCCGAGGCCGGCCTCCAGCGCCTTGCGGAACACGGTGGGCAGCCGCGCGCCGGCCTCGGCGACCGGCGTCCAGGCCGTATCCGGGAGGTCGCCGGCCACCTCCGCGCGCAGCACCCTGAGCGTCAGGGCGAAATGGGTGAAGAGGTGGACGACCTCGCCCACGTCCAGCCAGTCCGCCTCCACCGGCGGCGCGACGGCGGCGGGGCCTGAGCTCCACGCGCCCGTCGGCAGGGCGAGCATCCCGCCGAGCAGCCCCTTGTCCGGACGGCGCACCAGCGCCACCGCGCCGTCGCGGAGCGCCACATAGGCGACGCCATGTCGGCGGGGCCGCTCGGCCTTGGGCCGCTTGCACGGCAGGCGGCCGGGATCGCCTTCCGCCCGCCCGCGGCACAGCTCCGCGACCGGGCAGCGCCCGCACAGCGGCGCCTTGGGCCGGCAGACGGTCGCGCCGAGGTCCATGGTTGCCTGCGCCCAGTTCCCCGGCGCG
>CAXUCS010000167.1:0-5768 GCA_964249365.1 uncultured Caulobacteraceae bacterium
ACCTGTTCGCGACGCCTGAGGAGCTGATCGACGTGGTCGTCCATCCCCAATCGGTGATCCACTCCCTGGTGGAGTACCAGGACGGCTCCACCCTGGCCCAGCTCGGTCCGCCCGACATGCGCGCGCCGATCGCCTGCGCCTGGGCGTGGCCGGACCGGCTGCCCTGGCCCGCGCCCGGTCTGGACCTGGCGCGGATGGCGAGCCTGACCTTCGAGGCGCCCGACGCCGAGCGCTTCCCGGCGCTGCGTCTGGCCCGGACCGCGCTGCAGATGGGCGGCGGCGCGCCCGCGGCGCTGAACGCGGCCAATGAGGTGGGCGTGGCCGCCTTCCTCCGCCGCGAGATCGGGTTCCTGGAGATCGCACGCACGGTGGAGCGCACGCTGGAGCGTCTGGACCGCGAGGGCGCGCTCCATCCCGCCGCCAACGACCCGATCGACGCCGCCTTCGCGGTGGACGGGCGCGCTCGCCAGGTCGCGATCGAGGTGCTGCCCTCCTTAACGCCCGTGACCTAATCCCGAGGAGCCCGAGGGACCGCCTGCATGATCAGCCTGATCCACAACGCCTTCGGGGTGATCCTGCCCTTCCTGTTCGTGCTGACGCTGGTGGTCACCGTCCACGAGCTCGGACACTTCCTTATGGCGCGATGGCTGGGGGTGGCGGTGGACCGCTTTTCCATCGGCTTCGGCCGCTCGATCGCGAGCTGGACCGACCGCGGCGGGGTGGAGTGGCGGCTCGGGTGGATCCCGATCGGCGGCTACGTCAAGTTCTCCGGCGACGCGGACGCCTCCTCCGCCATCCCCGACGCCGCCAGCCTGGCGGAGATGAGGCGCAACATCCAGCTGAAGGAGGGTGTCGGCGCCGAGCGTCGGTTCTTCCACTTCAAGCCGGTGTGGGCGCGGGCGCTGGTGGTGGCCGCGGGGCCTTTGGCCAACTTCCTCCTCGCCATCGGCCTCTTTGCGCTGCTGCTCGGCGCCATCGGCGAGACGACGCTGAAGCCGCGCATCGGCGCGGTCGTCGCGAACGGGCCGGCCGCCGCGGCGGGCTTCAGACCCGGCGACTTGGTGGAGAGCGCCAACGGCCAGCCGATCTCCGACTTCATGGCGCTGAAGGAGTATGTGGCGCTGAGAAGCGGTGAGCCGATCGTCTTCCGGGTGCGCCGGGCCGGCGCGGAGACGGCGATCACCGCCACGCCGGTCCGCCACGACGAGACGGACCCGCTGACCCACACGACGGCCGGCCTGGGCTACCTCGGGGTCGCCAGCTCCACCGGGCCCGGCGACGTGATCCGCCGACGCTACCCGCCGCTGCAGGCGATCGGGACGGGGGTCGAGCGCACCTGGAGCCGGGTGGACGTGACGCTGACCTATCTCTCGCGCCTGGTGCGGGGCAAGGAGTCGGGCGACCAGCTCGGCGGCCCGATCCGCATCGCCTCCATGGCGGGCGCGGTCGCCAAGGCCGGGGCCGCGGGCGCGCCGGACCTTGCAGGCCAGCTCCTCGGCGGGCTGACCGCGCTCCTCTATCTCGCCGCGGTGCTCTCGGTGGGGATCGGCTTCATGAACCTCCTGCCGATCCCGGTGCTCGACGGAGGCCACCTCGTCTTCTACGCCTACGAAGCGCTGGCGCGGCGACCAATGGCCGCGCGGGTGCAGGCGGCGGGCCAGCGGGTCGGCCTTGCACTGTTGCTGGGTTTCATGCTGTTCGCCACTTGGAACGACCTCCAGCGCCTGAACGTGTTCAAGTTCTTCGGCGGCCTGTTCTCGTAAAGCGCGGACGCCTCACGGTACCCCTTGATGCTTGAACCCACCGCGCGGTGCGCCGCGCTCCTGACCGGCTTGAGCCTGCTCCTCGGCGCGACGGCGATGTCGACGCCGGCCTGGGCCCAGGCCGGGCAGAACGACATCCCGCCGCTGACCGTCGCCCCCAGCCCCAACACGCCGACGCCTGCGCCGGACGCCCACGCCACCTCGCCCGACGTGACGGGCCTGCCCGCCGCCGCCGCACCTTCCACCGCGGTGACCACCACCTCGGCTAACGCGCCGCAGAGCGGCGTCGTGCGCGCGATCAAGGTGGAGGGCAATGAGCGCATCGAGGCGGACACGGTGGTCTCCTACCTGCCGATCGCGGTGGGCGACACCATCGACCCGGCGCGGCTCGACCTCGCGATCAAGACGCTGTTCCGCACCGACCTCTTCTCCGACGTCGGGCTGACGCTGCAGCCGGACGGCACGCTGGTGGTGCGGGTGGCGGAGAACCCGATCATCAACCGGGTGGTGTTCGAGGGCAACAGCGCGCTGGCCGACGACAAGCTGCGTGACGAGATCACCATCCACCCGCGCTCCATCTTCACCAAGGCCAAGGTCCAGGCCGACGTGCAGAAGATCGTGGAACTGTACCGCCGCTCCGGCCGCATCTCCGCACAGGTCAGCCCCAAGATCGTGGAGCTGCCGCAGAAGCGCGTCGACCTCGTGTTCGAAATCAAGGAAGGACCCAAGACCGGCATCATCCGCGTCAACTTCCTCGGCAACCAGGTCTTTGCCGACAACGCGCTGCGCGACGTGGTGGTGACCAAGCAGTCGGCCTGGTACAAGTTCTTCGCTTCCAACGACAACTACGACCCGGACCGGGTCGAGTACGATCGCGAGCAGCTGCGGAAATACTACTCGAACCGCGGCTACTACGACTTCCGCGTGAACTCCTCGGTGGCGGAGCTGCAGACCGACCAGCGCAACTTCGCCGTCACCTACACGATTGACGAGGGGGCGAAGTACAAGTTCGGCCGGCTGCGGGTCACGACCGACCTGAAGCGGCTGAACGCCAACGTGCTTCGCCAGCTCCTGCCGATCCACGAGGGGCAGGTCTACGCCGGCGACAAGATCGAACAGGCGGTGGACAGCCTGACCTTCGCCGCCGGCGCCGCCGGCTTCGCCTTCGTCGACATACGCCCCCGCTACAGCGCCAACCGCGAGACCCACACCGTCGACGTCACCTTCGACGTGCGCGAAGGCCCGCGCGTCTATGTCGAGCGCATCGACATCGTGGGCAACACCAGGACCGTCGATCCCGTGATCCGTCGCGAGATGCGCATCGCGGAGGGCGACGCCTACAACCGCGTGCTGGTCGACCGTTCCAAGACCGAGGTCAAGCGGCTGGACTTCTTCAAGACCGTCGACATCACCCAGCAGCCGGGCTCGGCGCCGGACAAGACAGTGCTTCAGGTCAAGGTCCAGGAGCAGCCGACCGGCGAGCTCTCGCTCGGCGCCGGCTACTCCACGATCGACAAGCTGATGCTGGACTTCGGCGTCAGCGAGCACAACTTCCGCGGCGAGGGCCAGGACCTGCGTCTGCGCGCCCAGGTCGGCTACATCAGCCAGCAGATCGACCTCAGCTTCACCGAGCCGCGCTTCCTCGACCGCGACCTTCGGGCGGGCGTGGACCTGTTCGACTACCGCACCGACTATTCGCAGTATACGGGCTTCGTCTCCTCCTACGGCGGCGCCTCTGCGCACCTGCTGTTCCCCTTGAACATCAACGCCACCTTCTCGCCCCGCTATGCGATCCACGAGGACCAGGTCAGCGCCGACGAAGGCAACTGCGACTCGGGCTCCATCTCCATCGTGATCTGCGACCAGCGGGGCGACAGCCTGACGTCGGCGCCCGGCTACAGCCTGGTGCTGGATCTCAGGAACGACCCGCTGCACCCCACCCGCGGCTTCACCACCTCCTTCTCCCAGGACTTCGCGGGCCTGGGCGGCAGCGTACGCTACCTGAAGACGCAGGGGATTTTCACCACCTACTTCGGTTTCACGCCGGTCTGGGTGCTCTCCGCCAAGGCGGACGTGGAGTACATCAACGGCTGGGGCGGCGACTCCATCCGGATCAACGATCGCTTCTTCAAGGGCGGCGACAGCTTCCCCGGCTTCCAGATCGCCGGCGTCGGACCGCGCGACACCGAGTTCAACGAGGCGCTGGGCGGCAACCTGTCGGCGATCGGCGAGCTGTCGCTGTCCGTCCCGAACTACCTGCCCGAGCAGTACGGCATCCGCACCGGCCTCTTCACCGACGTCGGCACCGTCGGTCTCCTGGACAAGAGCGTGCTGCGCGAGAGCGCCTTCATCCGCGACGACTTGGCTCTCCGGGCCTCGGCGGGCGTCAGTGTATTCTGGACGTCGCCGCTGGGTCCGATCCGCATCGACCTCGCCGAGCCGTTCATCAAGGAATCCTACGACCGCTCCCAGGTCTTCCGCTTCACAACCGCAACCCAGTTTCAGTGACCATGAAAAACAGACATCTCGGCGCCACCGCCACCCTCGTCGCCCTCCTCGCCGTCACAGGCGCTCAGGCCCAGACGCGCCATTCCGCCGCCGCCCGGTCCGCCCCGGCGGCTTCGACCTCCACTCCCGCCGGCTCCACCACGCCGCTGACCCAGGGCCCGACCATCCCGGGCCTGTGCATCTTCTCAAACACCGGCGTGATCCAGGGCTCCACCGTCGGCAAGGCCTATCTCCAGCGTATGCAGCAGCTTCGCTCCCAGGCCGCCGCGGAGGTCGGCGCGCAGCAGACCTCGCTGCAGAGCGACGAGAAGGCCCTGGTCGGCAGGCGCGCGACGCTCAGCCCGGAGCAGTTCGCCAAGGAGGCCCAGCCGATGCAGCAGCGCGAGCAGCAGCTGAACGTCACGGCCGAACAGCGCACCCGCGACCTCCAGTACACCGCGGCCCACCAGCAGCAGCGGCTCGCCGCCGCGATCCAGCCGCTGGCCACCCAGGTCTACGAAGCCCACCACTGCTCCGTGCTCCTGAACGGCGACTCCGCCATCATGGCCGCGAGCTCGACCATGGACCTGACGCAAGAGGTCACCACCGCCCTGAACGGGCGCATGTCGACCATCACCTTCGACCGCGAGACGGCTCCGGCGCAATAGGCCGTGCCCGACGCCCGCTTCTACGAGACGCTGGCTCCGGCCAGCGTTTCCGAACTGGCCGGCCTGACCGGGGCGAGCCTTGGGGCGGGCGCGGACGGCGATCGCCGGATCGGCGGCGTCGCCCCGCTCGCGCGCGCCAGGTCTGCGGACGCCGGCTTCCTCGCCGATCGCAAGCACCTGGAGGCGCTCGCGACCACGGGGGCGGGAACGGTGTTCGTGCCGCCCGCCATGGCCGGCTGCGTGCCCGAAGGCGTGAGCGCGCTTCTGACGGCCGAGCCCCAGGCCGCCTACGCCCGGGCGGCGCAACGTTTCCATCGCGCTCGCCGGCCCGAGCGGAACGCCCCGCTCGTCCATCCGAGCGCCGAGCTCGAGGAGGACGTCGTGCTCGGCCCGGGCGTAGTGCTGGGTGCGGGCGCCAAGGTCGGCGCGGCGACGGAGATCGGCGCCTACAGCGTGGTCGGTCCGGGCGTCTGCATCGGGCGCGGCTGCCAGATCGGCTCCAACGCCGCGATCGGCTTCGCCCTGATCGGCGACCGGGTCCGCATCCTTTCCGGCGCGGTGATCGGGGAAGCGGGGTTCGGCATCGCCGGCTCCTCCGCGGGTGCGATGGACATTCCCCAGCTCGGGCGGGTGATCATCCAGGACGGGGTGACGATCGGCGCCTGCACCTGCATCGACCGCGGGGCCTATGACGACACGGTGATCGGAGAGAACACCAAGATCGACAACCTGGTCCAGGTCGCCCACAACGTGCGGCTGGGGCGCAACTGCGTGCTGGCCGCGCACACGGGCGTGTCCGGCAGCTGCAACGTGGGCGACGACGTGATGTTCGGCGGCCGGGCGGGCATCG
>CAXUCS010000168.1:0-5747 GCA_964249365.1 uncultured Caulobacteraceae bacterium
GCGGCGCCTCGCCTGGTCGTGCCCGCCGACTTCCACCTCCGCTACGACGAGACCGAGCGCGCCCTGATCCGTCTGCACGAGCGGACCCACATAGAGGAGAACCACCCCTTGGCGAACGCCGCGCTTGGCCTCTTCCAGGTCGTAGCGTGGTTCAACCCGCTGGCGCACGTGGCTTCGGCGACCTGCCGGCTTGACCAGGAGTTGGCCTGCGACGCCCTCGTGCTGGAAGGGCGCCGCCGTGACCGGCGCACCTACGCCGGCGCCCTGCTGAAAGCCTACGGGTCGGAGCCGCTCGGGCGGACGACGCCGCTCGCCGCCGCCTGGACGGCTGGCGCGCTGCATCCGTTGGTGACGAGGCTGTCGGCGCTGAAGATAGAGCCGCTTGGTGTGCTCGCCCACGTCCGCGGCGCCGTCTGCATAGCTTCGGCGGCTGGAGCGCTCGCCGCGGTGATCTGGAGCGTGGCTCCTACCCCAGCGCTCACGATGGCGGGAGTCACCATGGCGGGAGCATACGCATCGGCGGGCCGCACCGGCGAGCGCTTGATCAGGGCGACCGGCATCAAATGTAGAGGGGCGACCATGATCCGCAGTGTGGATACGTGCGCCTCCTCGCCGTAGCAGCTGCATGCCTATCGATGCCTCTTGCCTCGCAAGCGGCGACCTGGACGACGGCGGACACCGCTTGGCTGGACGGCGTGATCTCTCACGCGCTGGCCAAGTCGGACGCCCCCTCCGCCTCCGTCGCCGTGATCCAGGCGGGTAAGGTCGTGCTGACCAAGGCTTACGGGCTCAAGGCCCTGGTGCCGCCGGAGGGTGCGGTCGCCTCGGGCCGCTACCGCATCGGGTAAGTGTCCAAGCAGTTCACCGCCGCCGCCGTGCTGATGCTTCAGGGGCAGGGCAGGCTGTCGCTGGACGACAAGGTGGGCCGGTGGCTGCCAGCACTGACTGACGCGCAGGACATCAGCCTGGGGCAGGTGCTGTCACACACGGCGGGGTACAAGGGCTATTTCACCATCGACTACCTAATCCCTGAAGGTAAGCGACCGATCGACCCGCGGCAGATCGCAGCCCGCTAGGGCCGCGAGCCGCTCGACTTCCCGCCGGGGTCGAGCTGGCGCTACAGCTACACCGACTACACGATCGCCGGGCTGATCGTGCAGAAGGTGACAGGAGCCTCGCTGGACGACTTCGTGCGCCAGCGGGTTTTCCAGCCGCTCGGCATGATGTCCGCCGCCACGATCGCCGGGCGACCGTTGGAGGCGGGCGATGCGGCAGGCTACTCGCGCTACGTCGAGGCCCGCCGCACCCGGCGGATATCGTTGGGGCCGGCTGGGAGTTCGCGGCCGGTCAGTGGTCAATGACAGCCTCGGATTGGCGAAATGGGACGTGAGCGTCCTGAACCGCACGCTTATGGCTTCGCCTCTCTACGACGAGATGGAGCATGACGTCGCGCTGAGCAGCGGAAAGCGGTCCGCTTACGGCCTTGGCGTCTACGTCGATGACGTCGGCGGTCACCGGCGGATCGCGCACAACGGCTCCACGGAAGGCTTCGCGACGGAGAACCGGCTCTACCCGGACGACCGGGACGCCGTGGGGGTCATGGTCAACGCCGACTTCGGGGATGCCTCTAGCGAGATCGCCGACGCGCTGGAGACGCGGCTCCTTTCGCTGCCCCAGGGCAGCCCCACGACGGACTACGAGCATCAATGCAGGGCCGAGCCTGTTGGCGGTGCGCCGGCGAAGGGAGACAAGCAGGTGGCGACACGGCTAATCGATGATCTGAGCCGTGGCGCGATCGATCGCTCACTGCTTACGACCGACGCATCGGCCTACTTCACCCAGCGGGCTCTGGCGGGATACCGCGCCAGCCTGGCTCCTCTCGGCAAGCCGAGAGAACTGAACCAAGTACGAGCTGACGTGATCGATAAGTTGCACGCCAGCATCTACGAGCTGTGCTGGCCTGGCCGGAAGCTCGTGGCCATCCAGCGCCTGACGCCTGACGGCAAGGTCGAGGCGTTCACGATCTTCAGTCCTTAGCGGAGCGCCGCCTGAAAGGCGGAGAGCCGTCGCCTCTCCGGACCCGCTCCTGCTCCGTCCCTGCAACCCGTTTTCGGGAGCGCGGTCCCATGCCTGCTGACCGAACCGACGCCGTATCGACGGGCCGAGCGACCAGGCTTGGCTTCAGCATGTCCGGAGAGGCTGACTGGGCGATCGCGATCACCCCGGTTGTAGCCGTCCTCTGGCTGGCGTCCATCGTCGGTCTGATGATTGAGCAGCAGGTCGCCGCCCTGCCACCGAGATCGCCCACCAGGGCGGAAGTTATCGCCTCGACGCCAGCGGCCCAAGCGCATTGGCGACGGACCTACGCCCTCCTTCAACGGAGGCTCGACGCTTGGCAGCCTCGGCCGCCCGAGCAGGCAGCCGTCTGGTCCACCCGCACGGGTCAGATTTGCGGCTTGGTGGACCAGTGGCACACCGGCCTTGATTACATGACGCGGTTCTACACGGTGGGTGACCGCGTGCTCTTCAAGGACGACGACCTGCGTCTCTACATGCGCGAGTGGTCGCGATGCGTCGTCGATCCCTGGGTCGTGCTGCATCCGGCAGCCTGGACGAGGGCCTCTGCGAAAGCCGTACCGGCCGGCACTTCTGGGCCGCGCTTTGCATCAAGCCTTGACGGCGGCGAACCCGTCCAAGATTAATCAGGTACAAGGTGGGGATGTCTGCGACATGGATCAAAGGGACCGCTGAGCGGAATCGGTAAGCCGGCGGCGACTGCCGTCCGTTTCTCCTCACCTTCCTCAGAGGCGTCATGCTCTCCCTGCAAGACAAGGTCTGCGTCGTCACCGGCGCGGCGCGCGGCATCGGCCGCGCCATCTGTGAAGCCTTCCGCGCTCAAGGCGCCAAGGTCCTGGCGACCGACAAGGACGAAGCCGGCGGCCGCGCCATGGCTGTGCAGACCGGCTGCGACTTCCTCCGTCTGGACGTGGCGTCCGAGGCGGATTGGACCGCGCTCGCGGCGCACGCCGCCGAGGCCCACGTGCTGGTCAACAACGCCGGGGTGACCGGCTTCGAGGACGGCCCCGTGCCGCACGATCCGGAGCACGCCAGCCTTGAGGCATGGCGATCCGTACACCGGGTGAACCTGGACGGCGTGTTCCTCGGCTGCCGCTACGCTCTTCGCGCGATGAAGGCGCACGGAACAGGCTCCATCATCAACGTGTCGTCCCGCTCCGGCCTGGTCGGCATTCCAGGAGCGGCGGCGTACGCCTCCAGCAAGGCCGCCGTGCGCAATCATACCAAGAGCGTCGCCCTCTACTGCGCCCAGCAGGGCTGGACCATCCGCTGCAACTCCATCCACCCCGCCGCGATCCTGACGCCCATGTGGGAGTCGATGCTGGGCGAAGGGCCGGAGCGGGAGGCGCGGATGGCGGCGCTGGTCGCCGACACGCCGCTCCGCCGCTTCGGCCGACCGGAGGAGGTGGCGGCCGTCGCCGTCATGCTCGCGTCCGACCAGACCGCCTACGTCACCGGGGCGGAGTTCAACATCGACGGCGGTCTCCTGGCCGGCTCAGCCGCCTCGCCCACGGGCGGGCGGGACTGAGCCGACGTAGCGGGCGCGCGGGCGGATGTCGCCTGCATCGGACCTGGGCAGTCATCTAGCCGCTTGGTCTTAAAGAGGACTGGAAGCCGACCGTATGGAGCCCTTCCGCACCGCGCGCCTGCGCCTCACTCCAGTGGGGCCGGGAGACTTGGCCGATCTCGTGGAGCTTCACCTCGACCCAGAAGTCTCGCGCTTCCTCGGGGGCGTCAGGAGCCCGGAGCAGACGGCAGCCTACCTTCAGACAAATATCCGGCACTGGACCGACCACGGCTTCGGCCTTTATGCGCTCAGGACTGAGGACGGCGCCTTCGCCGGTCGAGCCGGCATCCGCTACACTGACCTTGAAGGCGTCCGCGAATTGGAGATCGCGTACACGCTGAGGCGACCTCTCTGGGCGCAAGGCTTGGCTACCGAGGTCACGCAAGCCCTTATCCAACTCTGGAGGGAAAGCCTGCCGGACCCGAGCCTGTGCGGGATCGTAATAAGGGGCCACTCGACGTCGGAGCGGGTTTTGGCGAAGACAGGCTTCCTGTACGAGCGGGACGCGACCTCTCACGGCGAGCCGGTCGGTGTTCACCGCCTGCTAAGGCGGTGAGGAGAGCCCCCCAAGCGCTGGTCTGCGCGAGCGGAAGGCCGAACACTATCATTTAAAAGCCGAAAGGCGGATCGAGTCCAGTTCGTCCGCGGTCATGACGCCTGCCTGATAGAGCGCCAGAAACTCGCCCGACAGCGTGCAGCCGAAGATCAGCGGGTCATCCGTGCCGATCGTGACCGTCACCCCAGCGTCGTAGAGGGTGCGGATCGGGTGCTCCCGCAGACTCGGCCACACGTCCCAGCATGACGTTGGAGGTCGGGCAGACGTTCAACCTGACCCCGCTGTCCGCGAGCGCTCGCATGACTTGCGGGGAGGTGCCGGCCGCGATCCCGTGCTGCACCTCGTCGAGTTCCAGCACCTCCACCGCGCGCCAGACATCATCCGCCGTCCCCCACTCGCCGACGTGCGCCTTCAGGCGCAGACCCGCGGCCTTGGCCCGACGGAAGACAGGCGCAAACACCTCGATCGGCTGCGCACCTTCATCGCCGGAGAGGTCGATCGTCTGGAAGGTCCCAAGCTCCAGGAGCGGAGCCACCCATCGCTCGACGGCGGCCGCGCCGCAATGGCGAGAGACGCCGATCTGAGGAATCCAGTCCACCATCGGTGCGCCGACTTGATGCGCGGCCTGTAGTTTACGCCAGAGCGCCTGGGCGGACCCGTCATGCAGGGTTATGGCCCAGGCGTCCTCGCCCACCTCCAGGCGAGTGACTCCATCCTTGCAGGCCTGGACGAACGTCGCTTCCAGCGCCAGGTAGCGCCCCCCCACGCCGATAAACGCAGGCGAGAGCCGCTCCTCCGCAAAGGCGTGCATCTCGGCCATGGACGGCAGGACCCGCTCCGTAGGCGCGATATCCACACCCGTACGCTCACGAACAAAGGTCCGATCCGCCCCCGTAGCCGTGGATGTGCAGGTCGGCCTTGGCTACTCGCCGAAGCGCTTGCAGATCGCCGTCTTGGAGCGCTGAGACGAACATTGCTCAAGTTAGCCAGAAACGAGCTTCAGCTTCCACCCGACCAATTCGATAGCATCTCGCGAGCGTGGATTTCATGGATCGCTTCAGAGACAGCATGCAGCTCCTCAAGAGCGCCGCTCCGCCGCTTCGGCCGACCGGAGGAGGTGGCGGCCGTCGCCGTCATGCTCGCGTCCGACCAGACCGCCTACGTCACCGGGGCGGAGTTCAACATCGACGGCGGTCTCCTGGCCGGCTCAGCCGCCTCGCCCACGGGCGGGCGGGACTGAGCCGACGTAGCGGGCGCGCGGGCGGATAAGCCCGCCCTCCTCGACCTGCTCAAGAGCGTGGGCGATCCAGCCGACCGTCCGTGCGACGGCGAAGATCAGGAACGGCGCGTCGGGCGGCAGGTCGAAACGGGCGGTCAGGGCGGACAGGGCGTAGTCGATGTTGGGTGCGAGATCGTAGCGCTCGGCGACCAGGGCGCGTGCGCGGGCGTGCGCCTGCGGCTCCTCGAAGCTGGCGAGCAGGGTCGCGGCCCGGACGTCGATGCCGGCGTACAGCGCGTGACCGAAACCCGGCGTCTCTCCGGCCGTGG
>CAXUCS010000169.1:0-5744 GCA_964249365.1 uncultured Caulobacteraceae bacterium
GCTCGTGATCGCCGCCCACGCCCGCGCGGAGTGGCGGAAGGTCGACGCCCACGCCGCCACGGACCGCGGCAAGGGCGGCTTCGGCTCGACCGGACGCTGAAGGCGGCCGCGACCGCCGGCCGACCGGGGCGCCCCGTCGTGGGACGACCCGGCCACAATGCGTCAGTGACTGGCCTTCCCGCCCGCCGCGGCGAGGGTGACATAGGTGCGGCTGGTGGGCGCGACGTGGGAGGTCAGCCAGTCGTAGGCCGCCTTCTCCTCCTCCATGGAGGCCTGGAGCGACCCCACCGCCGCCGCCTCGCCCGCCGTTTCGGCGATGATGAACAGCGACTCGTAGGAGGCCACGCCCATGCCGGCGAAGGCGGTGTCGACGAAATAGTCCTTCAGCACCTCGTCGCCCGTGACGGCGTGGCCGATCATGGCGGCGTTGCCGACGATGGAGGTCACCAGCGTCTTGAAGGCGGAGGACTTCTCGCCGAGCGCGCCCAGCACCGCCTCCACGCGCTGCACCTGGGACGCCAGGGTCTGGGAGCGGGCCTGCAGGAAGCTCCGGACGTCCCCGTACTGCTCGAAGCGGTCGAGCTGGCGGTCCACCACCTGTTTGGACTCCGCCGCCATGGCGTGGGTGTTCTTCAGCGCCGTCACCAGGAGGGCGTGGGGAGACTTGTCGGCCATGGAGCTCACTTGATCTGGTGAAGGCCACCTAAACCAAGCATTCCGGCTCCGGTTCCTATTCTCTCGACCATGGACCAGAACAATCGTCTTGTATAACCTAGGTGAACAACCTTTCTCACCTTGACAGACGATGGAAGCCCGACGCCGACGGGAACAGGGTCGGGCGTGGCAGGTTCCCGTGCGGATTATCCCAGAGGAGGCTTTCGGCCCATGGACTACGTGAACCTCGGCCGGACCGGTCTCAAGGTGTCCAGGCTCTGCCTGGGGTGCATGACCTATGGCGACAAGAGCTGGCGCGACTGGATCCTGACGGAGGAGGAGAGCATGCCCTTCTTCCGCCAGGCCTGGGAGGCGGGCATCAACTTCTACGACACCGCAGACATCTATTCCTACGGCGCAAGCGAGGAGGTGACCGGGCGGGCTCTGAAGGCGATCGCGCCGCGCGACGAGCTCGTGGTCGCCACCAAGGTCTTCAACCCCATGTCCAAGGCGCCCAACGACCGGGGGCTGTCGCGCAAGCACATCATGGCGTCGATCGACAACAGCCTGCGCCGGCTCGGCATGGATTATGTGGACCTCTACCAGATCCACCGCTTCGATCCCGCGACCCCGGTCGAGGAGACCATGGAGGCGCTGCACGACGTGGTGAAGGCCGGCAAGGCCCGCTATCTCGGCGCGTCGACCATGTACGCTTGGGAGTTCCAGAAGATGAACCTCACGGCGAATGCCAACGGCTGGACGCCGTTCGTCTGCATGCAGCCGCAATACAACCTCGTCTACCGCGAGGAGGAGCGCGAGATGCTGCCCTACTGCCGCTCGGAGGGGATCGGCGTCATCCCCTGGTCGCCGCTCGCCCGCGGCTTCCTGGCGGGCAACCGGAAGAAGGGCGGCGGCGGGGAGACGCGCCGCTCCAACACCGACGCCTTGGCGGACAAGCTGTACGGCGGCGAGGCCGATTTCGAGGTGGCGGACGCGGTGGGCCGGGTCGCGCAAGCGAAGGCCGTGGCCCCCATGCAGGTCGCGCTGGCCTGGGTGCTGTCGAGCCCGGCGGTCACCGCGCCCATCATCGGGGCGAGCAAGCCGCACCACATCGACGACGCCGTGGCCGCGCTCCAGGTGACGCTGGACGAGGAGGAGGTGAAGGCGCTGACCGGGCCCTACCGCGCCAAGCCTGTGCTGGACCACGCCGCCTGAGGCGCGCCTGCGCGTCCTCGGACCTGACCGCCTCCAGGTGAGGCTTCTCGGAGACGGTTCACGGAAGGCCCATCTGCGCTAGAGCAGGAGCCGATGAGGTTCTCACAGCTCCGCCCCGACACCTTCACCCTCGGCCTCCTCGCGACCGTGCTGCTCGCGACCGTCCTGCCCTGCCGGGGGTGGTTCGCGCCGCTGATGGCGGGGGTGACCACCGCCGCCATCGTGCTCCTCTTCTTCCTGCACGGGGCCAAGCTGTCGCGGGAGGCGATCCTGCAGGGGCTCGGGGCCTGGCGGCTGCACCTGATGGTGTTCGCCTCCACCTTCGTGCTGTTCCCCGCCCTGGGCGCGCTGCTGCAGTTCGCGCCGCATCGGCTCCTGGACCCGGCGATCGGGGCGGGGGTGCTGTTCCTGTGCCTCCTGCCCTCCACCGTACAGTCTTCGATCGCCTTCACCTCCATCGCGGGCGGCAACGTGCCGGCGGCGGTCTGCAGCGCCTCGGGATCGAGCCTGATCGGCGTCGTCCTGACGCCGATCCTGGCCGGCGCCCTGATGGGCGCGCACGGGCGGGGCGGCAACGAGCTGGAGGCTGTGGAGAGCGTCGCCTCCGAGCTGCTGCTGCCCTTCGTCGCCGGCCACCTGTCGCGGCCGCTGATCAAGGGGTGGCTGGAGCGCTATAAGTCGCTCACCGGCCTGGTGGACCGGGGCTCCATCCTGCTCGTGGTCTACACCGCCTTCAGCGCGGCGGTGGTGCAGGGGCTGTGGCGGCGCCTGTCGGCGTCGGACCTCGTAGAGGTTGCGGGCTGGGACAGCCTGCTCCTCGCCATCGCGCTCGTCCTGACCACCGTCGCCGCCCGCGGCCTGCGCTTCGCCAGGGCGGACGAGATCACCATCGTGTTCTGCGGCTCCAAGAAGAGCCTCACGACCGGGGTGCCGATGGCGGGGGTGCTGTTTCCCGCCGCCAAGGTGGGGTTCCTGATCGTGCCCCTAATGCTGTTCCACCAGATCCAGCTGATCGTCTGCGCGATCCTGGCGCGCCGCTATGCCGAGGCTGCGCTCCGACCCGCGCCGAACCTGGCGGGCGCGCTGGAGGAGGCGCAGCCTTGAAGCGTCAGCCCGGCAAGGCCAGGGCGGCCAGTCCGGTCAGCAGCACCCCGCCGCGGGAGGCGGCGAGCTTGACCTGGCCCTTCTTCAGCTCCGCGGCGAGTACGCTTGCGGAGGCGGCGATCACCACCGCCGCCCCGAGCCGGCGCGTGGCCTTGGGGATCATCAGGAGGCCGCCCACGACCTCGGCCAGGGCGAGGTGGCGCATCTGCTCCTGCGTCCAGCCGAGGTCGCTGAACATGGTCTCGTAGGCGCGATCGCCCATAAGCTTGTCCACGCCCGCGAGCGCGATGGAGCCGCCGGCGAGGGGGTAGGGGGTGGCCATCTCGTCTCTCCCGTTCGCTCGGGCAACGCCGGCCCCGCAGGCAGGTTCAGTGCGTCAGTCCGGCACGTTCGCCGCCAGCTCCTCCAGCCAGGCCGCGGCCGAGGCGTCGGACGGCATGCGCCAGTCCCCCCGCGGCGAGAGCGAGCCGCCAGACGAGAGCTTGGGCCCGTTCGGCAGGGCCGAGCGCTTGAACTGGCTGGCGAAGAAGCGGCGCAGGAACAGCTGGAGCCAGCGCTTGATCGTGGGAAGGTCGTAGGCGCGGCGGTCGGCGACGGCGATGTCCTGCGGCCACCCGCCCGCCTCCGCGTCGCGCCAGGCCTGCCAGGCCAGGTAGGCGATCTTGGAGGGCGGGAGGCCGAACCGGGTCAGGTAGAAGAGGTTGAAGTCCTGCAGCGCATAGGGGCCGACGACGCTTTCCGTCGACTGGCCCTTGCCGTCGGCGCCGGCCGGCACGAGCTCCGGGCTGATCTCGGTGGCCAGGATGGCGCGCAGCACCTCGCTGGTCTCGAGCTCGAACTCGCCGGAGGCGGCGGCGAAGCGGATCAGGTGCTGGATCAGCGTCTTGGAGACCGAACCGTTGGGGTTGTAGTGGCTCATCTGGTCGCCCACGCCGTAGGTGCACCAGCCCAGGCCCAGCTCCGACAGGTCGCCGGTGCCCACCACCAGGGCCTGGTGCTGGTTGGCCAGGCGGAACAGGTAGTCGGTGCGGAGCCCAGCCTGCACGTTCTCGAAGGCGACGTCGTAGACGGGCTCGCCCCGGCCGAAGGGGTGGCCCATGTCGGCGAGCATCTGGCGCGCGGCGGGGCGGATGTCGATCTCGGCGGCGGAGACGCGGAGCGCGCGCATCAGCGTCCAGGCGTTGGCCTTGGTGGCGTCGGATGTCGCGAAGCCCGGCAGGGTGTAGGCTAAGACGTTGGTCCGCGGGTGGCCGAGCAGGTCCATCGTCTTGGCCGCCACCACCAGCGCCCCGGTGGAGTCGAGGCCGCCGGAGACGCCGATCACCAGCCTCGGCAAGCCCGTTGCGCGCAGCCGCTCGGTCAGCCCCTGCACCTGGATGTTCCAGGCCTCGTAGCAGTCCTCCCTCAGCCGCGCGGGGTCGGAGGGGACGTAAGGGTAGCGTTCCACCCGGCGGGCGAGCGGCAGGGACCCGCTCGGAGGCGCGAAGGCGAAGCGGACGCGTCGCCAGGGCGCGCGGTCCTCCGCCAGCTCCGCCTGGGCGTCGCCGAAGCTGCCGGTTCGCAGCCGCTCCTGGCGGATGCGGCCCACGTCCACGTCGGCGAGCGCCAGGGTGCTGTCGCGCGGGAAGCGCTCGGTCTCCGCCAGCATCTGGCCCAGCTCGAACACGGCCGCGTGGCCGTCCCAGGCGAGGTCGGTGGTCGACTCGCCGGGGCCCGCGGCCGACAGCGCATAGGCGGCGCTGCAGCGGTTGGACTGGGAGGCGCACAAGAGCCGCCGCGTCTCCGCCTTGCCGATCGTGCTGTTGGAGGCCGACAGGTTCAGGAGGAGCTCGGCGCCGGCCGCCGCTCCGAAGCCGCTGGGCGGCGAGGGAGTCCAGAGGTCCTCGCAGATCTCCACATGCAGGGTGAAGGAGCAGGGGCCCTGCGCCTCGAAGAGGAGATCCACGCCGAAGGGCGCGCGTCCCCCGGCCACCTCGATCGTGCGGCCGACGACGCCGCGGCCGGAGGCGAACCAGCGCCGTTCGTAGAACTCGCGGTAGTTCGGCAGGTAGAGCTTGGGGACGACGCCCAGGACCGCGCCGCGGTGGATCACCACCGCGGTGTTGTAGAGCCGCCCCTCGCAGGCGAGCGGCGCGCCCACCACCAGGACCGGGTCCACGTCCCGGCTCGCCTCCACCAGCCGCGCGAGCTGGCGCTCCACCGCCTCCAGGAGCGTCTGCTGCAGGAGGAGGTCGTCGATCGCATAGGCGCTGACCCCGAGCTCGGGGAAGAGCATCACCGCCGCGCTCCCCCGCTGGCCCTCGGCGACCAGCTCCAGCATGCGGTCGGTGTTGTAGGCGGGGTCGGCGGGCTTGAGGCGCGGCACGCATACCGCCAGCCGCACGAAGCCGTGGCGGTAGGGGTTGTCGAAGGCGATGGCGGCCATGGCCGCTTCTCCGCCGCCGCCCGCCGCCGGGCAAGGCTCTTCGCCGGCCGTGCGACTTCGCCGGAGCCGTGGCGTAGAAGGAGCCATGCTGTTCCGCCGCTCGCCGCCGACGCTGAAGGGCCCCCGCCTGCAGGCCGGCGACCTCTTGAGCGTGGCGGGCTGCCCGGTCCGGCTCAAGGTCAACGCGCGCGCACGGCGGGTCGGCCTGAGGCTGGACGCCCGCGGGCGCGAGGTCGTCGCCACCGCGCCGAGCGTGCGCCGGCTCCCCGACGCCCTGGCGTTCGCCGAAAGTCGCAGCGACTGGATGGCGGAGCGGGACGGGTAGCCCCGCCAGCCGCTCCTCTTC
>CAXUCS010000170.1:0-5743 GCA_964249365.1 uncultured Caulobacteraceae bacterium
CGCTACCTCATCGAGATCTACACGCCCGCCGACAAGCGGCTGCACGGCTACTACGTGCTGCCGTTCCTGCTCGGTGAACGGCTGGTCGCGCGGGTGGACCTGAAGGCGGACCGCCAGGCCGGGCGGCTCCTGGTGCAGGGCGCCCACGTCGAGCCCGGCGCGCCTCCAGACACGGCGGCGGAACTCGCCGCGGAGCTGTCCGTCATGGCCGGCTGGCTCGGCCTGGAGGGGATCGAGGTGCGGCCGTCCGGCGACCTCGCCAGCACGCTGCAGGCGGTGGTGCGCGAGCTGTCGTAATGCGCGTCGGCGCGCTGGACCGGATCATCCTGGCCATCGCGCTTCCCGCGATGCTGACCAACGTCGCGACCGCCCTCTTTGGCCTGGCCGACGTATGGGTGATCGGCCGTCTCGGCGACGTCACGGCCCAGGGCGGGGTGGAGATCGGGGCCAAGCTGATCACAGCGCTGTTGCTGCCCTTCAACTTCCTGCGCTCCAGCACCGTGGCCCTGACCGCGCGCACGAGCGGGCAGGGGGATGCGGCAGGGACGGCGGAGGTCTTGGTCCGCACCCTCGCCCTGGCGGCGGTCCTGGCGGCGCTCCTGCTCCTCGCCATGCCGCTGGTCATCCCGACCGGACTGACCCTCTACGGGGCGGCTGGCGCGGTGGCGAAGGCGGCGCGCGCCTACGTTTCGCTGCGTTACTGGAGCGCGCCGCCATGGCTCCTGAACGCCGCCCTGACAGGCTGGCTGGTCGGCCAGCGCAGGGTGCGTTCGGTCCTGGCGGTGGAGGTCGGCTCCAACCTCCTGCACGTGGCGCTGGACATGGGGTTCGTGCTGAAGCTTGGCTTGGGCGTCAGCGGCGTGGCCGCCGCCACCCTGTGCTCCGAGACCACCAAGTTGCTCGCTCTGGCGGCGCTCGCTGCGCGGTCGGAGGCCGCGCGATGGGCTCTTCCGGCGCTGCGCCGACGGGCGACGTGGCGCATCACAGCACTGGTCTCGGACCTGCGGCTGAACCGCGACCTCTTCGGCCGTACGCTGCTCCTGATGGCGGCGCTGGCGCTGCTGACCCGGGCGGGCGCGCGGCAGGTGCGGTCATCCTGGCGGCCAACGCCATCCTCTATCAGCTTTTCATCCTCTCCGCCCTCCTGCTCGACGGCTTCGAGAGCTCAGCCCAGGTGCTCTGCGGCGAGGCGATCGGGGCGAGCGAGCGGGCGACATTTACGCGGCTCGTCAGGCGCATCCTGGCCTGGGCGTCCCTCTTCGCCGTCATCATCGCCGGCCTGTATGGCCTCTTCGGGAGCCGGCTGGCGTCAAGCTTCAGCACCGCGCCGGAGGTGGTCGCCACGGTGGAGCGTCACATCGGCTGGGCGCTGCTGATGCCGCTGGTCGGCGTAGCCTCTTACATCTTCGACGGCGTCTTCGTGGGGGCGGGCTGGACGCGGGCCATGCTCCTGACCATGGCCGTCTCGCTCGCCGCCTTCGTGGCGTCGCTTGCCCTGGCCGCGCCGCTCGGCGACGACGGCCTGTGGCTCGCCTTCTGCCTCTTTCTCTTCATCCGAGGCGCAGGCCAGGCCGCCGCACTCCCCTTGCTGCTACGCGCCGGCTTCAGCAGCCGGGCGGTCTGACACGCCTCCCTCGTCGCTGCGGAGAGTCGCCCTCAGACCGTCAAAGGCTAGGTCTGACGCCATGCCGGCACCTCGACGCCAGCCTGCGATCTTGGCGTCGGTTTGACGCCACAGTACCCGAGCCAGAACGAGAGCGGAACGCGACACACACAATAGCGCGTCGTTTAGCCGTCCTTTTGGCTGGAGTTATGGGCGGGCGCGGCGCGTCGCCCGCGGCCCAACTCTCTTTGGCGCAGGGATTGCGCAGTGCAGTTTGAGGGTCGCTGATGGCTGTGTTGTACCGCAAAGGGCGTATGGCCCCGCGCGAGGCCTACCCTGACCCACTTGGATTGACGCTCGCCGGGGCTGCGCACCTTGCAAGCTACTGATGTGGATGTGATATCCGAGAAGGAACAACATCGCGAAGGGCCTGGGAAATGAGCCAAAATCCCTCTGTTTTATCACCAGACCCCACGCCCACCCGGCGGAACCCTTCAAGCTGTTGATGTCGCAATGATAAGCCAAGTTTACCGAAAAGCGTACAAGTCGCGTACGATTTTCGTCCGCGACAAACTCGTGCGCTGACGCAAGGGTTTAGCCGACGTACAACTCGCGTACGGTCTTGCGCGGGGTACAGAAATGGCGGCGACGCCTCACACCAGCATCAGGCTGAGCCGGTCGGCCATGGCGTGGCTGCGAGCGGAGGCCAAGGCCACAGGTCGCAGGAACACGCAGATATTGGAGGGGCTCGTCCAGGACGCCATGAAGGAGCGTGTCGTCGCGTCCGGCGAAGACGCGAAGTGGCTCCTTGCGGAAGGGCGGCGACGTGAGATGCCGGCGGAGGAGGTCCTGTCCGACACGCTGCGGACGGCGCGCCTGTTCCCGGCGGCCTATCTGGCCCACGTGAACGCCGTGCAGAGCTGGACAGCGGCCAGGCTGGTCACGGCGATCTTCAATCGGCTCTACGAGGGAGACGCCCGCGAGGTCCTCGATGCGTGCGCGGAGGCCGCGTCCGACCTTTTCGGACAGGAGCCCGACCGACCGGCGGTCGATGTCCCGGCCACGCCGAAGTCGCTCCGCCGCGTGTTCACCAACATTCCTCGGATGCCATAGCGTCGCGCGCACCCTCGGCGCTTGGTCCCACCGCCGCCGCCGTTGTATAGCGGGGGCGGCGTTGATCGTTCCCGGCACCTTGCTCGGGGTCTCCTGGTCCCAACCTGGAGAACCCTATGTCGCGCCCTCATCGCGGACGATTCGAGACCTGGCTGCGCGGCGGCCAGACCGCCCACCACACCTTCGACATGACCCTGGAGATCGTGGGGTGGCTGAGCTTCATCGGAGCCGGCTGGTTCCTGGTGTGCGCCTACCTGCTCTGGAACAGCAACGCGGCGACCCGCGGCGCCGGTGGGCTGACGCTCTGGGCCTGGTTCTGCCAGACGGTCGGCACCCCCTTTCCCCAGGTCATGAACATCAAGCCGATCGACGCGCCGAGCGTCGCGGTGCCGGTCAGGGCGATCTGGCAAGTGGCGGAGGTCGCGGGGCCCGCGCGCGTCTTCTGGGCGCACGCGATCCAGTGGGGGACGTTCTTCCTGGGCGGCTGCATCCTCATCGGGATCGGGGCGAGCTGGGTGTTCAGTTACGTCGGCCGCGACAAGGTCAAGACGCGCCAGATCCGCGGTCAGGAGATCACCCGCCTCAGCGACCTCATGAGGCAGATCTACGCCTTCAACGCCGAGGTCGTTCGGGAGCGGCACGAGGCGCGTATCCGAGCGCGGGAAGAGGCGCATCAGCTGGCCAACAAGGGCGCGAAAACCCCGGCGCCTTTCGACCGGAAAAGGGCGGCGGAAGAGACCTACATCCCGTTCGTCACGCCCGCGATCGCCGGCTGCCCTTACCCGATCGATTCCGAGACCCAGCACACCATGGTGGTGGGCGCGCCGGGCTCGGGGAAAACCGAGGCCATCCACCAGCTGATTGATACGATCCGCGAGAAGGGTCAGCGGGCCATCATCTTCGACCCCGAACTCGACTATATTCGCGCCCACTACCAGGAAGGCCTGGACGTCATCCTGAACCCGTTCGATGCGCGTTCGCCGGGCTGGTCGCCCTTCGATGACGCGCTGGATCGGCCGGACTGGGACAAGCTCGGCCACGCCATCTTCAAGGACCCGAAGTCGGGCGATCCCTACTGGGTGGAGGTGGCCCGTTCCCTCTTTTCCTGGACCGGCTACCAGCTCCGCCGGCGCAACCCGAACATCGAGCTCACCGAGGCGCTGGACCTCCTGTTCGGCCCCACCAAGAAGCTGAAAGACCTGCTGGAAGGAACGCCGGCCGCCAAGCACCTGAACGGCATCGAAGGTTCGCGCGTCTCGTCGCTGGAGTCGGTGCTGACCAACGGCGTGGAGCCGCTGATCTACCTCTACGGATCGAAGGAGCGATTCTCGATCCAGGAGTGGACGAACCGGGCCACGGAGGACGGGGGTTTCCTCTTCTTCTCCACGCCCGAAAGCCACATGGACTCGATCCGGCCGCTGCTCGGCTTCTGGTCCGAGATCGCGATCGGAGCTATGCTCTCGCGCCACGAGATCGCGCGACCTCCGACGTGGATCATCCTTGACGAGTTTCATTCGGCCGGGAAGATCGAGAAGCTGGCGGACGGGCCCCAGCGCCTGCGGAAATACGGCGGCGCGGTCGTGCTCGGCTTCCAGCAGGTCAGCCAGCTGCAGGACCTCTACGGGCCGGACAAGGCGAAGACCATCGTCGGCCAGTGCCAGACCAAGCTGATCCTGCGCGCCGGCGACCGCGACACCGCCGAGGTGATGAGCGAGCAGATCGGGCGGCGCGTGATGCGGCGCGTGGAAGAGAACACCAGCTACGGCGCCAACTCGATCCGCGACGGCGTGGGCCTGACCCCGAAGGAGGAGTTGGAGCCCATCCTGCTGCCGGAGGACGTGTTCAACCTTCCGGCGCTGGAGGGCATCATCCGCGTCTCCAACGTGAGGCGTTCCGGCCCCTTCCCGATCGCGCCGATCAAGATCGCCTATGTGGAGCGGGACAAGCAGACGCCGGGCTTCGTGCCGAAGCCGACCGACCCTGTCGACGACTACCTGAACCGGCTTCGCAAGCGCTTCGATGCGCGGGACGACAGCCCCAAGCCTGACGGCTCGGCGGGCACGGCGCGACCGGCGGAGGACGCCCCAAAACCCTCGGCGAAGCAGGTGACGGGGATCGAGGCGCCGGCCGGCAAGGCGGGCCAAAGGGAGGAGGAGGCCTCGCACGCGGACGGCGTCCGGACGGCGGCGAAGAAGCCGGCGTTTGCGGCTCTTACCGGCCTCGCGCGGAGCGGCGGGCCCGCGGCGCGTGTGGAGGGGGATGCCGCTGCCCAAGGCGCCCAAGATGGCGGGGGCCTCCAACCGCTGATGGAGATCACTCCCGCCGATAACGCCGGCGAGGACGAGGAGGACGCCTCGCATCGGGACAAGCAGCTCGTAGCGCGCCCCATGGACCTGCCAACGGTCCAGGCCGAGCGGCTGCGCAGGCGGGAGGAGGAGGACCAAGCGGTCCGCGTGCAGAAGACCCACGCCGACCGCCGCCATGACGCCTCCGAACCCGCGCGGCTCTCCGTTTTCCAAAAGGAAGGGGAGATCCTTCGGGAGCCAGATACCGAGGCCGGTCTGGAGATCGGCGAGAACGTCACCACTGGCGAGATCCACTACGCCGAGGCGCATCGCCATGATGCCCTTGAGGCCGCCTTAGGCCTCGCCGTCACCGGGGTGATGGGCACGAGCCTCGACCTGCAGTCGGGGACACCGGCTCGCCGCAGGCAGGACGTCGACGAGGACCGCGGCGACCAGGCTGACGATGCCGCGCAGCCGTCGAATAAGGAGCGCCGGAGGGACCGGGAGGCAGACGGGGAGGAGGCCTCGCTGGAGCTGGAGCGACCGATGATGGGCGAACCAGCCAAGGAGGATGCCCAGCCCTTCGTGGCTCGTCCCGAACGCGCCGTCGATGGGGAAGGCCAGCTGCCCGGTCTTAGCGCAGCGGTGCGGGTCAAGCGGCAGATGTCAGCGGACCTCGCCGTCACCGCTGAAGTCGCCCTCGAACAAGAGCCGGAGCGCGAGCCCGACCGGGACTGGGATC
>CAXUCS010000171.1:0-5740 GCA_964249365.1 uncultured Caulobacteraceae bacterium
GGGGCGCCGCGGGGCGGGCGCTCGCCGTGCGGCTGGCCCGCGCCGACCCCGACCGGCCGGTGCTGCTGGCGGTGGTGGAGCTGTCCACCCTGGCCGCGCGACCGGACATGGCGTCCAAGGAGAGCATCATCTCTACCGCGCTGTTCGGCGACGGGGCCGCCGCGGCCGTGGTCTCCGCCGCAGCCGGAGCGGGCGGGCGCGCCATCGAGACGAGCGCCGAGCACCTGTGGCCCGACAGCCTGGAGGTGATGGGCTGGCGGATCGACCCGGTCGGCTTCGGCGTCCTGCTCGCCCCCACCGTGCCGAGCTTCGTGGAACGCCGGCTGCCGGAGGCGGCGCAGGGCTTCTTCGCCCGCTCGGGCCTGCGGCCCCAGGACGTGTCGCGCTACGTCTGCCATCCGGGCGGGGCCAAGGTGGTGCCCGCCATCGAGGCGGCGCTCGGCCTGGCGAACGGCTCGCTCGACGTGGAGCGCCAGGTGCTGGCCGACTACGGCAACATGAGCGCGCCCACCGTGCTCTTCATCCTGGACGAGGTGATGAAGCGGGGCGGGACCGGCGACGGGCGGCTGGTGGTCAGCGCCATGGGCCCGGGCTTCACCGCCCAGTTCGTCTCGCTGGCGCCCGCGGGCGACTAGCGGTGCTTCCTGCGATCCTGCTCCTCCTCTTCGTCACCGGGCAGCGGGCGGCGGAGCTTGTGTGGAACCGCAGCAACGAGCGGGCCCTGCGCGCGCGGGGCGCGGTGGAGGCGGGCGCCCGACACTATCCGGTGATGGTGGCGCTGCACGGCCTTTGGCTCGTGGCGCTGTGGGTCTGGGGCTGGGACCGGCCGCTGCTGTGGCCCTGGGTCGCCGTCTACATCCTCCTGCAGGTCGCGCGGGCCTGGGTGCTCCTGACGCTCGGACGGCGCTGGAGCACGCGTGTCTTCGTCGTTCCCGGCGAGACGCTGGTGCGGCGCGGCCCGTATCGCTTCGTCAGCCATCCGAACTACGTCGTGGTCGTGCTGGAGATTTTCGCGCTCCCGCTGGCGTTCGGCTTGTGGAGCGCGGCCTTGGTGTTCGGCGTCGCCAACCTCCTCCTCCTCGGCTGGCGCATCCGGGTGGAGAACCGGGCGCTCCAGGCGGCGCATCGGCCCACGGCCGTCTAGACGACCTGAGTCGCGGCTCAGGCCGCCCGCCGGACGAGGTAGCGACCGTCCGGCATGAGCCCCACCTGGCCGTATTGGGCCAGCAGCGTCAGGCTGTCCTCCACCTCGGCTTGTAGCCGGCGGCCCTTGCTGCGGAAGCGCCGGATGATCTCGCACGCGTCCAGCGGCCGGCCCGCCGCGACCAGGACGTCGAGCACGGCGGCGGATTGCTCGTCGGGGTCCCTCGGGAAGAGCGGCCGGCGCGCGGCCGCCGCGGGTGCGGGCGCACCCGATCGTGGCCGTTCCTCCGCCGGCTTAGCCGCCCCGTAGCGCGGGAGCTGGAGGTCCGAACGCAGCCAGCGCACCTGTCCTTTGCGCTCCTCGCCGGCGCGCAGGCGGTTAAGCTCGAGCAGCCGACCGGTCATCTCGGTAGAGGACAGCCCGGAAGGCCAGCCGTAGGCCTCGGCCACCAGGGCGTCGACTTGCCCATGCAGGTCCCTCAGGATCAGCACGCGTCCCCGCTGTAGGAGGTCGGGAGGAGCGGGCGGCCCGGCCATGGCGTTGTAGAGCGCGGTCAAGGTCAGGTCGGGGTGCTCGGCCTGGACGGCGGCGCGGGTGGCGTCGATCTTCTCCGCGACCGCCGCGATGCGCCGACGAAGGGGCGTCGGCGGGTCCGGGAAAGGAAAGGGATCGAAGCAGGCGGACTTGGTATAGCGCGGCCGGTCCTCCAGAACGGCGCCCGTCGCCCGCGCCCAGCTCCGGTGCGCGCTGGACGAGAGCACGCCGAGGTGGAAACCGCCCGGCAGCCCGAAGCTGACGAGCATGTTGTCCGCTCTGACATCGGCCGGCAGAAAGGTGAAGATGCGGTGCTTGGCCGTTTCGGGCGTGACGATGAAGCGGTCCAGACCGGCGGTGAAGCCGCGGTACAGCTCGTGGGTGGCGCCGAACCACCACCAGTTCTCCCGCCGGAACGCCATCCTGTTGGCGTCCCGCTCCGGCTTCACTGTAGCAAGCAGGTGCTGGTACACCTCCGGAAAGCGGACCCGCACGACCTCCGCCGCGAGCGGGTAGAGGTCGATCACCCAGGTGTCGCGTCCCCGCTGGACGATGTCGCGGCCGTTCCGATAGGGCCGGACGTACGTCTCCAGACCCGGCCGTCGTCCCAGGCCTAGCGCCCGCGCCTCTTCCAGGCTGACGATAAAGCCGGACCCGTGCAGCTTCACGCCCGGCGAGCACAGGCCCCAATTGGCCAGGAGCGGCCTGGCCGACGTCAGGTCCTCGCCCACGCTGAGGTCGCCGTGGATGCGGCCGCGGGTTCGGTCGAACTGCAGGTGCGGCGTGTCCGTGTCCAGCGCGGCCTCGTTCACCACTTCCAGCCTGACGCCGTCGCCCTCACCGGCCTCGGCCACCGTCATGGCCACACGCACGGCGGCCGAGCCCGGTTCCGCACGGGTCCAGGGGTGGTCCGGCACGGCGTAGACGAGGTGGACCGGTCGCACGCCGCCGAGCCGTCGCTCGACGACGCGGCGCTGGTAAGACTGGCTGAGCGAGTTGGTCGTGACGAAGCCGAAGCGGCGCAGCCGCGAGCCGTCCCGGGTCAGGAGCTCGGCGGCGTGGTCCCACCAGTACATCACGAGGTCGGCGGAGCGGTTCATCCACGGGTGCGCGGCCCACAGCGCCTCTGCGTAGCCCTCGTCCAGCCCGGCGCGCAGGTCCTTGCCACCCAGGAAGGGCGGGTTGCCGACGATGAAGTCGGCAGGCGGCCAGTCCGGCCTTCGAGGCGCTAGCGGCGGCCCCGACAGGGCGCGCGGGTTCATGGGTTCAGGCCGCTCCAGCACGGCATCGAGGTGGACTATGGTGTCGAAGGCGCGCGGGATCGGCTCGACGGGATGCGCGCTCGTGGTGCGGTAATAGAGCTGGAGGTAGCCGATCCAGATCACCAGTTCGGCGATGTTGGCGGCGCGCGGGTTCAGTTCCAGGCCGAGGAACTGGCTTGAGTCGACCACCTGGAGCGCCAGGAGCTCGGGCGCGCCGAGCTGGGCGAGTGTCTCCAGCACCTCCGCCTCAAGCGCCTTGATCAGCTCCAGCGCGACGTAGAGGACGTTGCCTGTGCCGCAGGCCGGGTCGAGCACCCGCACGGCCCGCAGCCTGGCGTGGAAGCCCAGCGCCCAGCGCTGCGCCCGCTGCAGCTGGCCACGCTCACGCGCCTTGATGATGCAGGTCAGGGTGCGCCGCCAGTCCCGCCGGAGCGGGTCCATGACGGCGATCCGCACCAGACGCTCCACGTGGGCGCGCGGGGTGTAGTGGGCGCCGAGCCGGCGACGCTCCTTGAGCTCCAGCGCCCCTTCGAGGAGCGCGCCGAATATGCTCGGCTCTACCTCCGACCATGAGCGGCCGGCGGCTTCCCGGAGCGCGGCGATGGACGCATGATCCAGGGAAATGACCCGCGCCTGCTGGAACAGCCTGTCGCCGAACAGCGGCAGCGGGACGTCCCAGAGATCGTAGTAGCGCCCGTCCAGCGCGGGGTCGTTCAGCCTGCGCCAGAACGCCGTGAAAAGGGAGGGGAAGGTCCTCGTGTCTTCCAGGCAGCGGTCCAGGAGTTCGGCCATTCCCCGTTCGGGCAGGAGGCGGACGCTGCAGGCGAACATGCAGAAGTTGCAGCGCATCAGGAGGAGGGCCACGTCCCCGGCGCTCTCGCCCCGTGCTTCGAGCCGGCGCGAGACGACGGCCAGCGACCGCGCGATATCGCGGGTGACGCGGGCTCTCCGACGAGTAGGGTCGAGGCTGTTGGGGTCGCTCCAGATCGCGCGCAGCCGATCGCGGGCGGCCGGGTCGCTCAGCTCGGACAGGAACAGCCGGTAGCCCTGACGGTCGGGAAAATAGGTGTAGCTCCGTCCCGTGCCACTGAAGTCGGCGTAGATCTCGAAGACGTGGCCGATGTCGCAGACGATCAGGAAGGGCGGGGCGGCGTGGTCGGACGGCAGGCGATCGACGTAGCTTTCCGCCTGTTCCCGGGCGTTGTGCATGAGCTTGTCCCATCCGCGCCCCTCCAAGCGGCGGCCGCGCCGGCTGGAAGGCTGCGGGTCGGCTTCGCCATGCGCCAGGCCGGGAGGCCGGTTGCGACCGCCGCTGGCGCGCGACTGCTTGGCTTCCAGTATGAAGCAATCGCGCTTGTAGAGGTCGATCCAGCCGTAGACACCCTCCCCCTCAATGGGCCGTAGCCGCACGGGGCGCTCGAAGACGTAGTCGTCCTGGCCGCACCCGGACGCCGGCTCGGGCGCAGGCGCACCGATGAGCGTGCAAAGCTCGCAGAAGAACAGGTGCGCGTTGGATCGTTCCGCGCCGCCGGCCTGTCCCGACCAGCGGCCGAGGAAGGCATCGATCCCGGACGGCTCGCCCATGCTCCGAGGTTACAGCCATGGCGATACCAATATCGTCAAGGTAGAGCCCCGGTGCGCGACGGTGGGACGCGTTGCGCGCCAGGCCCTGTCCGCAGCACTGGGCGGGGATGACCCGCGTCTCCGCCCTGGCGCTGATTGGCTGCTTCTCGACGGCTGCCGGCGCCGCCGAGGCCGCGAAGCCGCCGTCCAAGCCGGCGCGGCCCTACGTCGACCTGCAGACGATCGGCCTGCCCGCCGTGGTGCACGGTCGGCTCGTGAACTATGTCTTCGTGCAGATAAGGCTGATGGTCGCGCCGGGCGTGGACGCGTCCAAGATCCAGCAGGGCGAGCCTCTCCTGCGCGACGCCCTGGTGCACACGGCGGCGCGCACGCCCTTCAACCCGCCGGAGGACGGCGTGCGGCTGGACGACGGGCGACTGAAGGCGGAGGTGCTGCGCTCCGCCCAGGCGCAGTTCGGACCCGGTCGGGTCGTGGCGGTCGCGATCCAGTCGGAGACGCCGCAGAGGCGCACGGGCATACCGGGCGCTGCGACGCTTTCGCTCAGTCCGCCGCCGCCCGATTAGACGGGGCTAGGGGTCAGGAGAGCGCCGGCTCCGGCTCCTTCGTTCGGGCGCGCTCGATGGCCTTGACGATCATGGCGGCGGCCTCTTCCGGGCCGTCCCAGCGCACGATGTCCACCGTCTTGCCCTTCTCCAGGTCCTTGTAGTGGGCGAAGAAGTGGCTGATCTGCTCGGTCAGGATGTCTGGGAGGTCGGTCCAGCTCTTCACCGCCTTGTAGAAAGGGTGGAGCTTGTCGACGGGCACCGCCAGCACCTTCTCGTCGTTGCCGGCCTCGTCGCTCATTAGCAGCACGCCGATGGGGCGGCAGCGGATCACCGCGCCCGGCACCACGGGGGTGGAGCTCACCACCATGATGTCCATGGGATCGCCGTCCTCGGCCAGGGTATGGGGGATAAAGCCGTAGTTGGCCGGGTAGAACATGGCGGTGTGGAGGAAGCGGTCGACGAAGATGGCGCCGGAGGACTTGTCGATCTCGTATTTGACCGGCTCGCCGCCCTGCGGGATCTCTATGACGGCGTAGACGTCGTGGGGCGGATTGGGGCCGATCGAAATCTTGGAAAGGTCCATTGGGGTCCGGGCGTGGCGGTTCTGCGGATCGCGGCTATAGCATGTCGCGCCGCCCAGGATAGTCGTCCGCCCCCGCCAGGCGGCGGGC
>CAXUCS010000172.1:0-5715 GCA_964249365.1 uncultured Caulobacteraceae bacterium
CCTTGCCCGGCTCACGGCCCGGCGGGAGGGCGCGGCGGCCGCGGCCGCCTTCCTTCGCGCAGTCGGCTTCCTGCACGGGACGGCGCCGGCCTACCGCGCCGCGCTCGCGGCCCTGCAGGCGGAGGCCGAGAGCGGATAGCCCCGCGAGGCCTGCGCCACGCTCATGAAGGCCAGGCAGCTTTCGGCCAGCACGGCGGCCGGAGCCAGGGTGCGCGCCAGCCGGCGGCCGTTGGCGGCGATCCACTCGCATTGCGCATCGTTTTCCCGGCACCAGTCGACCGCCTCGTGCAGGTCCGACAGGTCCGCGGCGATCGGCACGTAGTGCTCCCATGCGTGCAGCCGGGGGTAGAACCACTGCTCGTAGGGCGTGGCCACCTTGAGCACGCAGCAGCCCAGGATCAGCTTCTCCAGGAGGCCCCAGGCGTTGGCGTGACCGTCGATGTCGACCACCAGGCGATGGTAGGCGAACTCGTGCGGCCGCCACGCCTGCGCCCGCAGCCGCTCGGCGGCGATGAAGGCCTGCAGCGGCTCGCGAGGCTCCGGCATGGTCTCATGGACGCCGATGAGGCCGACGTTGCAGCCGGCCCGGTCGCGGCAGAGCCAGGCGAGGCGCACCCGCGGGATGTCGAGCGGGTCGACCGACGGGCTGCGCCCGGTCACCGACCCCCGCCAGACGAGGTCGCGGCTCCGCACCGTCCAGTCCGGGGCCCAGAGGCCGTAGTGGCGCAGGTGCGCATAGCCGTCGGTGTCGAGGTAGTAGACGTCCGGGATCAGCCGGACCGCCGCCTGCCCCTGCGCATCGCGCCCGAACGCCAGCGACGGGAAGTCCGCCCGCGCGCTGTCGGAGGTCTGGACATGAGCGGCGTAGCGGGCCTGCGGGTCGTAGCCGTAGCGATGGGGCAGCCGCGCCAGCTCCCGCGCGATCGCCTGCGCATAGAGCGCCGCCGCCCGGTTCGCCGCCGGCTCATGGAATCCCTCCGGGACGCTACAGCGCGCCTCGCCGCTGTGGACATGACAGAGCAGGCCCCACAGCTCTGCGGAGGTCCGGGGCGGCTCCGCCGGGCCGGGCGGCCCAAAGGTCGATGAAATGCTCACGCCCTCTTCTGGACCCGTCCGCGTCCATGGGTGAAGAGGGCTCCGGGCCACCGGCGCTCGGGCCGGCTTCGACCCTTGAGGCGTCCGGTCGCTTGCGCCCGTCCCGGTATGCCCCGCGTACGGTGGAGGCGGCGGAGGCGGCGCAGAAACAGGTTGCCTGGCGGCGTGGGAGGCCTGTAGCAACCCGCGAGGGACGCGCGGCGAGGCGCTCTGCAGAGAGCCAGGAGGCTCAAGGATCGGACGTGCGGGTCGACCCGGGCGGACCGCCATGGGCCGAGGTCCGGATGGAGGACCTCTCTACGTTGAGCGAGCAGCCCGGTCGGCAGCAGCAGGGAGACGCGATGACGGCCGGGACTGACGGCGGCCCGCCATCGGGACTGCAGGCCTTGGGCGACGCCAGGCCGGGCCTGCGCGACAGCCTCGGCGACTGGTTGCGGACCCGTTTCGGCCGACAGCCGGCCGACTCCGTCCCGACGGCGCGCCCGCATCCTGCGCCGGACGAGTTGGAACCGGTCGAGGCGCCCTGCGCACCGCAGGACGCAGCTCCGGACATCGCCGCGCCGATCGTACAGCCGCGCCGGGTTCTGGTCGTCGCCGCGCCCCACCCGGCGACCCGGCGGCTCTACGCCGACATCGTCGAACTGGCGGCGGCCAGCGAGCCGCCTGCGGCGCCGGTCACGTTCGAACTGGCGACCTCGCTGGAGGATTGCGAAGGCCGCCCCCACGACGACCTCATCTATCTCCGCAGCGAATGCTCGAGCGGCTGCCGCATCGCCGCCTCGCTCGGCGAGCCGGAGCAGGGGCGGCTGATGCCTGCGGCCGTCATGATGACGCGGCTGGAGTTCCACTGGTGGGAGCGACCCAAGCTGACGGTGGAGGGCGCGCTCACCGACCCCGCCTACCTGCACACCCGGCTTAGCGAGCTCCTGGGGCTGCGCTTCGGCCCTGCGGCCCTGGAGCTGTCGCGCCTGCAGTTCATCGCGCGGGCGCCGGACGCGGACCGGTACTGCGAGCCGCTGGGCTATATGGCGGCGCTGGAGCTTGCGTCCGGCCCTGCGGAGCCCGCGCCTGCGCTGGCCGTCGGTGCGGGCGAGCTCCTGGCGCGCACCCTGCGGGCTCATGCCCCCACCGGACTGATGGTCGTCGCGGAGGAGCCTGCGGCGGCCCTAGCGCGGCTGGTGTCGGCGTTCGTGGTCGGCGCGGACACGGCGGTCCACGCCCCGGATGGGGCTATCGACGCCCTGGCCGGACGGGCGCCCGGGGTGGTCTGCCTGGTCGACATGGTCGAGGCGCCACGCCTGGCGGAGCTGGTGGAGGCGTTCCAGGCCGCCCGTTGGATGCTCTGCGGACGGGAGCGGTCCGGGGAGGCGGTCGCGGAGCTGCGGTCGCGCTGCGTGCACGGCGGCGTGGACCTGAAGATGACCTATGTGGTCGAGGGCGCGGACTGGAAGGCCTGCCCCTTCGGTCTCTACGAGACCTGACCGTGTGGGGACTGATGTTCCGCATGACCGGCGGGCGGATGGAGACCAGCATCCCTGGCTTCCTCGCCAGCGCCGGGGGCACCTACCACCTCCTCGCCTACATGGAGCGGTGCGCCGGTGAGCTGATGCGCGACCCGCTGCGCTACGGCTATGACCCTCGCGCCTCCTATACGGTGCTGGTGCAGAGCTGGGACAGGGCGCTGTCGCCGGCGCGGTCCCTGGCCTGGGGCCGCAGCAAGCTCGGCCAGCCGGCGGTTCGGATGATCCCGGACTTCTACTACACGCACGGCGAGGGCTTCTCCCGCCTGCGAGAGGAGGCGCTGGCCTCCCCGAGCTGGAAGGACCGCGACCCCACGGTGGCGTGGCGAGGCTCGCTGAACTGGGGCGAGACCTTCTCCAGGCCGGACGAGATCCCGCGCGCCAGACTGGTGATCCTGGCCAAGGCCATGGCGGGCACAGACATGAGGCTCACCAAGGTGGGCGAGACCATGCACCATGCCCTGCCCTTCCAGGACCTGGTCGACTATCTGGCGGACGAGGACCTCGGCGGCGACAGCTGGCCCATGTGGCGCTTCGGCGAGCATCGCTACGTCGTCGACATCGACGGCTACGGCAACGCCTGGGGCCTGATGGAGAAGCTGATCCTGGGGTGCTGCGTACTGAAGGTCGACACGCCCTACGAGCAGTGGTTCTACGACCGCATGCATCCCTGGATGCACTACGTCCCGGTGAAGGCCGACCTCTCGGACCTGGAGGAGAAGGTGGTCTGGTGCCGCGAGAACGACGCCCAGTGCGAGTGGATCGGCGCCAACGGCCGGCGGCTGGCGGACTCCGCCCACTTCCAGGCCGAACTGCAACGCAGCTGCGAGCAGATCATGATCACCGCCCGCGCCGCGCGCGGCGTCTGAGGCGCAAGGTCGCCCGGCTCACCGCCGCCGCCTGCACGTCCCGGCAGGCGACGGCGCTTCACCTTCGCTTGTGCGTGTGGCCCCGACGTCAGGCGGCCAGGAGGTCGTAGCGGTCGGCGTCCATGACCTTGGTCCAGGCCGCGGCGAAGTCGCGGACGAACTTCGCCTTGGCGTCGGACGAGGCGTAGACCTCAGCCAGGGCCCGCATCTCGGAATGCGAGCCGAAGATCAGGTCCACGCGCGTGGCGGTCCACTTCGGCGCCTTGGTGTGGCGGTCCACGCCCTCGAAGGTGTTCTCGCCCTCGCCCTGACGCCACTCCGTGTCCATGTCCAGGAGGTTGACGAAGAAGTCGTTCGTCAGCTTGCCGACCTCGTGGGTGAAGACGCCGGCCTCCGATCCGGCCGCATTGGCGCCGAGCACGCGCAGGCCGCCCACCAGCACCGTCAGCTCCGGTCCGCTCAGCCGCAGGAGCTGGGCGCGATCCACCAGCGCCTCCTCCGGCGCCATGAACTGCGGGCCATGGCGGTAGTTGCGGAAGCCGTCGGCGATCGGCTCCAGCGCCTCGAAGGATTGAGGATCGGTCTGGTCCTGGCTCGCGTCCATGCGACCCGGCGTGAAGGGCAGCTCGACCTCCACGCCGGCGTCCTTAGCCGCCTTCTCCACCGCCGCGCCGCCGGCGAGCACGATGAGGTCGGCCATGGAGACCTTCTTGCCGCCCCCAGCGCCCGCATTGAACTCGGCCTGGATGCGTTCCAGCCCCTCCAGCACCTTGGCCAGGACCGGCGGGTTGTTGACCTCCCAGTCCTTCTGCGGGACGAGGCGGATGCGCGCGCCGTTGGCCCCGCCCCGCTTGTCGGAGCCGCGGAAGGTGGAGGCGGAGGCCCAGGCCACCGAGACGAGTTCGGAAACCGGCAGGCCGGACGCCAGCACCTTGGCCTTCAACGCCTCCACGTCCGCCGCGTCGACGGTCGGGTGATCGAGCGGCGGGATGCGGTCCTGCCAGATCAGGGCTTCCTGCGGCACCAGCGGGCCGAGGTAGCGCTGGATCGGCCCCATGTCGCGGTGGGTCAGCTTGAACCAGGCGCGGGCGAAGGCGTCGGCGAACTCCTCCGGGTGCTCCAGGAAGCGGCGGCTGATCCGGTCGTACTCAGGGTCGACGCGCAGCGCGACATCGCTCACCAGCATGCGGGGCTTGCGGAAGCCCGGGTGATGGGCGTGCGGCACGTCCTCCGGGGCGTCCTTGGCCTCGAATTGCCAGGCGCCGCCCGGGCTCTTGGTCAGCTCCCACTCGTACTTGTAGAGGTTCTCGAAATAGCGGTTTGACCACTGCGTCGGGGTCTGGCTCCAGGTGACTTCCAGGCCGGCGGTGATGGCGTCGGCGCCGAAGCCCGTGCCGTGGGTGGAGCGCCAGCCGAGCCCCTGGTCCTCGATCATCGAGCCTTCCGGCTCGGGCCCCACGAAGGACGGGTCGCCCGCGCCGTGGGTCTTGCCGAAGGTGTGGCCGCCGGCGACCAGCGCCACCGTCTCCTCGTCGTTCATCGCCATGCGGGCGAAGGTGGAGCGGATGTCGCGCGCGGAGGCGGCGGGGTCCGGATTGGCGTTGGGGCCTTCCGGATTGACGTAGATCAGGCCCATCTGCACCGCGCCGAGCGCGGGGTGGAGCTGGCGCTCGCCCGAATAGCGCTCGTCGCCGAGCCAGGAGCCTTCCGGCCCCCAGTAAAGCTCCTCCGGCTCCCAGGTGTCCTCGCGGCCGCCGGCGAAGCCGAAGGTCTTGAAGCCCATGCTCTCCAGGGCGACGTTGCCGGTCAGCACGAACAGGTCGGCCCAGGAGATCGCCTGGCCGTACTTCTGCTTGATCGGCCAGAGCAGCCGGCGCGCCTTGTCGAGGTTGGCGTTGTCCGGCCAGCTGTTCAGGGGGGCGAAGCGCTGCTGCCCGCCGCCCGCGCCGCCGCGACCGTCGGTGATGCGATAGGTGCCCGCGCTGTGCCAGGCCATGCGGATGAAGAGGCCGCCGTAGTGGCCGAAGTCAGCCGGCCACCACTCCTGGCTGTCGGTCATCAGCCTGGTGAGGTCGGCGATCACCGCATCGAGGTCGAGCGCCTTGAAGGCCTCCGCATAGCTGAACGCTTCGCCGAGCGGGTTGGAGCGCGGCTGGTGCTGGTTCAGCCCCTCCAGCCGCAGACGCTCAGGCCACCACTCCTTGTTGCCGTGACCGCCGCGGCCACCCCGG